>JAFVPI010000074.1 GCA_017505405.1 Mogibacterium sp. | reverse complement strand
GATATCGTATGTGAAGAGCCGGGTGCTTATGCTGAGATCGCGGAGCTGCTCGGAAGAAGCATTGATGCGGGTGCGGAGCCATGGCCTGATGACCTCGTAAGGGAACTGAAGTCAGCTTACTGGAGGTTTTGCAAAGTGATAAAAACGCTGCAGGGACAGGTGACGGGGATGGCACTTGGTGATGCATTCCTTGTGTATCTGCGCATTTTCACAGGTGACGCGCTGACGGGACAGCCTGATAAGGAAGTCGAGAAGAGGCTGAAAAAGATAAAAAGTGAGCTTCTTATAGCAAAAAACAAGGATAATGTATCTCTGGTGGAATCATCAGACGAGGCAGTCAATGCGGGCGGGCTGATCATAAAGGCTGAAAAACTTGTGACCGGCCCGGACTCGCTGCTAAGCAAGGTGCTGCCGGCTGTCACTTATTCAAGAAAGAATCCGCTGAAAGCTGCTTTCATATACGACAAAAAACCGGATACCTCAAACTGGCTCTCAGACCATGAAACAGGCCGCCGCGACCTTGAAAAAACATATGACGGCATAGTAAAAACGCAAAGGTTTGTGATCGGCAATACGGAAGAGAACCCTGACGGGGATATCTATGCCTCATTCGATGATGCAGCAGATGCTGCGGTCAAATGGGGCGCGGATGTCGTATTCACACCTTCTGTCAGACAGATGGATGATACTCTCCGGGCAGCCATCAAACACAACAATGTGAAATTCCTGAACTGTTCTGTTAACCTGGCCCATCATGCTGTGCGGACATATTTCGCCAAGCTTTACGAGGCAAAGTTCCTGGCCGGGCTTGTTGCAGGAGCAGCAGCTGCGGCTGACGGGTCGCACAGGATCGGGTATTGCTCAGGCATGCCTGTTTACGGCACCATAGCCTGCATCAACGCGTTTGCGATCGGGGCGGCAATGGCGGATCCGGAAGTCAGGATACAGCTTGACTGGTCTGCAAAGCAGGATGCCAACTGGTGGTGGAACATGGTAAATGACGGAATACATGTGCTTTCGGCAGTCGACTCACTCCATAATACAGACGGTAGTGACGCCTATGGAGTATGCCGCGTCGAAAGATGCGAGCCGGGGCAGGGCAATGACCTGTCAGGCACATGTCTCATCACGAATCTTGCTGCACCGGTATACAGATGGGGCAAACTTTACGAGATAATTGTCAGAACCATAATCGAAGGCACATACAGCTCCAGCGCAGTAGACAAGAAGGACCGAGCAACAAATTACTGGTGGGGAATGATCTCAGGCGTAGTGGATATCGAACTGTCTGATTCCATTTCACCGTACACAAAGAAGCTGGTGGAGATACTGCGGCGCGATATAACAGAGGCTAACTTCAATCCGTTTGACGGAGAGCTGCGCAGCCAGGAGGGCGTGATAAGGAGAGCTGATGAAGCACCTCTGACGAGCATGGAAGTCATCACCATGGACTGGCTGAATGAGAACGTCATCGGTGAGATCCCTAAGATGGATACCCTGGTTGATGAGGCCAAAGCAACGGTAAAATACAGCGGAGTGGAGAAGTCAAAGACCGGAGTCAGGTAACCTGCGGCGCATCATAGTGACAGAATGAAGATACTGCTGATCTCGGACACAGAAGAAAGATCCCTGTGGGACAACTGGACGGAAGCAACTGCCAGGAGCCTGGCGGATGTTGATTTTATACTGTCCGCGGGAGACCTCAAAGCCGAATACCTTGAATTTCTGGTAACGATGCTCAATGTACCTCTTGTTTATGTGCGCGGCAATCATGACGGGCAGTATGACGAGAGACCGCCTGAGGGCTGCGAAAATGCAGAAGACACAATTGTAGAGCTTGAGTGCGGAAAGGGAACTTCAGGGCAAAGGGTGCGTATACTCGGACTCGGTGGTTCGATGCGTTACAGAGACGAAGCACCGGACATGTATACAGAGCGTGAGATGGAGGAACGCATCAGAAGGGCAGAACGCATCATCAGAAAACGCAGAATGACCGGAAGAATAAAGAGCCTGGTCAGGCCGGCCGGAACCGGCAGCAGTAAAAAAGATGAGCCTGTATTCGATATCCTTCTTACGCATGCGCCATGCCGCGGCTACGGCGACATGGAAGACTTGCCTCACAGGGGTTTCGAATGCTTCAACGTTCTGCTGAATAAATACAGCCCGCAGCTCCATTGCTACGGGCATGTCCACAAGGAATACGGGCGGATCGACAGGAGGCTCAGCCATCCGTCGGGTACGCTGCTCATAAACGGCAGCGGATATCAGATCATCGATTTCGTGAAGCCTTGATGGCTTTATCCATTTTGCGCTCGGCATCGCGCTTAGCCTGTGCTTCGCGCTTGTCATAATTCTTTTTACCACGCGCAAGTCCGAGTTCGATCTTGCATCTTCCGTTCTCATCAAGATAAACAGACAGAGGTATCAGGGTAAGTCCCTGCTGGGTTTTAACGATTCCGTACAGTTTGTTTATCTCTTTTTTATGCATCAAAAGAGTGCGGACCCTGAGAGGGTCTACATTATAACGGTTGCCCTGCTCGTAAGGAGCAATATGCATGCCTGTCAGAACGAGCTCGCCCTTGCTTGTGATCTTGGCGTAGCTTTCCTTGATGCTGCAGGAGCCCTTGCGGATCGATTTGATCTCGGTTCCGGTCAGAACAATACCCGCCTCAAAGCGGTCCTCGATGATGTAATCGTGGAATGCTTTCTTGTTATTCGCGACTGTCTTGCGTGAACGTTTTGCCAATTCTACTGTCTTCCGCTTTAAAACCTTTTGATTTTACTGAACGGGAACAGCCGGATCACGACTTTTCCCTTTATGCTTTCTTCAGGGATAACGCCAACTTCGCTGCGCCTGGAGTCTACGCTCCCTGCGCGGTTGTCTCCCATGCAGAAGTACGTGCCGTCAGGCACTGTATAACTCTCACCCTCGGCCGGGATCTCAAATGCCGGAGTATAACCGTCCTTCAGGTAGTCTTCGTTATATGCTTCGCCGTTGATGTATACCATTCCGTCACTTATCTTTATCTCATCGCCCGGAAGTCCTATGACGCGCTTTATAAGAAGCTTATCCTTTCCGGAATCCTCATTTACCAGACTGCTCTGGAAAATGACGATATCTCCGCGTTCAGGCGCATGGTTCTTATATGCCAGTCTGTACATGATCATGTAGTCATTTTCGTGGAGCGTGTTCTCCATGGAGGTCTGCTTGACGATGGTAGGCCTTATGAAGTACAGTACTGCGCCTGCAAGGCATACGGCGATAAGTATATCCGCGAGGAGACTTTTTATAAAGCTTCCGGCTTTCTGACCGGTGGTCGGTACCTCGGCATGCTTGTCGACAGCAGCCCCGCTCCAGAAATCCCTGCGGTCTTCTTCATTCATTGTTGTTTTCAGATCACTTTGTTTGTATCTGTCTGATCTCATTACTTCTTCCTTCTTAATTATTGATTTTTATTTTTTCCCGGCCGCATATGTCTGCTGCCCAGTCCCCGCAGTATCTCTCTGAATCTGTCAGGGACTTCAGCTTCAAAAGACTTTCCGGCAAGGTGCCCGATGGCTTCTGATTCCCGGACAGAACCGGAAAAAACAATTCTGTATGCGTGCAGAAGCTGGGTCGTCAGTCCGAAACGGTCATGCACGTATAGGTTTACTGCAGCTCCCGCAGACCCCGCATACTTGCTGTCTCCGATCAGCGGATGACCGATGCTTGTAAGATGAGCCCTTATCTGATGCGATCTGCCTGTAACGAGTTCGATCTCACAGAGAGTGGCCTTAAGCCCGTTACCGGATTCAAGGACTTCGAGCGGTCTTACGACGGTTTCTATATCCTTGCCTTCACCTGAATCGCTGATCGTGACCTTGTTGGAGCCCTCGTCTTTTATCAGGGATCCCTCCAGGCGGATCTCATCTTTGATAACTCCGCAGGCGACAGTCAGGTAAAACTTGCTTATTTCATCTTCTCTTATGATGCGGCCGAGCTCACGCATTGCCGGTGCTGTCTTTCCGAAGAGAACTATGCCTGTCGTATTTCTGTCGAGCCTGTTGACCGGAGCCGGAGTGAAGACTTTTTCACTGCGCGGGTCGTATGCACCGCTTGCGATGAGATAGTCCTTCACCTGATTCGCAAGATGATCCTTCTTCTCGCGCGAATCGCCATGCGTCAGCAGCCCATAAGGCTTATTCACGATCAGCACTTCATCATCTTCATATACAATTTTGAAAGTGCGCTTCGCCCTGACAATATTCACAGGAGAGCCCGTACCAAAAGCGCCCTTGCTGCGTGAGAGCTTCTCAAAAGCTTCATCGGACAGATAGAGCGTCAGGACTTCCCCTTCATTCAGTATATACGACTCGCTCCTGCGCCTGGCGTCGACTTTTGCATCCTTCCGGATGATCTTGTATATCTCGCTCAGCGACGCTCCGGGAAGATACTTCCTGAGGAATCTGTCGAGTCTGCGCCCTGCGTCATTGGCAGTGATCGGGATCTCTCTCATAACAGCCCTTATTCTACCACGGCAGGAGAATATCCTCAACATTGACAGATTGCAAATACCATAAGCTCAATTTATAATATAAAAGGATAATAATGTGGAGCTGCAATAAACGCGCCGATAGCCATAGATTGCAGGTAATTAAAGGAGAGCAAAATGCTTAACAACTACAACCTTACGATGCTGACAGATTTCTATGAGATCACAATGGCAAACGGTTACTTCAATTCGGACATTAAGGACGCAGAAGCATGTTTCGATGTGTTCTTCAGACGTGTTCCTGACGGAGGCGGATTTGCCATCATGGCGGGACTCGAGCAGATCATCGCCTATATGAAGCGACTTAGCTTCACCGAGGAAGACACGGATTATCTCAGAAGCAAAAACTGCTTCAGTGAAGAATTCCTGCAGTTCCTCCTGGATTTCAAATTCACATGTGATGTATGGGCTGTGCCGGAAGGCTATCCTATATTCCCGCATGAACCTGTAATGATAGTAAAAGGACCTCTGATCCAGGCTCAGTTCGTAGAGACTTTCATTCTGATGCAGTTCAACCACCAGAGCCTTGTGGCGACCAAATCGAACCGTATCGTAAGATCTGCCCAGGGCAGACCTGTCATGGAGTTTGGTACCAGACGCGCTCACGGTGCTGATGCCGCAGTTTATGGAGCCAGAGCTTCATATATCGCAGGCTGTGTGGGAACGGCATGCACGATCGCTGACAGAAACCACCACGTTCCGGCTCTCGGAACAATGGCGCACAGCTGGGTACAGAGCTTTGATACAGAATACGAGGCATTCTATAAATATACTGAACTGTATCCGCAGAATGCGACTCTGCTGATCGATACATACAACGTTCTCAAGTCAGGACTCCCGAACGCGATCAAGGTGTTCAAGGAGCTCAAGCCTGAGAAGATGGGTGTGCGTATCGACTCCGGAGATATCACATACCTGACAAGAGAGTGCCGCAAGGTGCTCGATGCAGAAGGGCTGACAGACTGCAAGATCGTCATCAGTAACTCGCTCGATGAGTACATCATCAGAGATGTAATTCTTGAAGGAGCAAAAATCGATTCGTTTGGTGTAGGTGAGAGACTCATAACGGCCAGATCGGAACCTGTATTCGGCGGCGTCTACAAGCTGTCCGGCATCTGGAAGGACGGCAAAATGGTGCCAAAGATGAAGATCTCCGAGAACGTAGAGAAGATCACCAACCCGGGCTTCAAGAAAGTCATAAGATTTTACGGAAATGACACAGGAAAGGCAATCGCGGACCTCATCATGCTGAGAGACGAGCCTATCCCTAACGGCAAGCCGTTCGAGATATTCGATCCTAACGCTGTGTGGAAGCGCAAGGTCGTATATGATTACACGGCGGTCGAGCTTCTCGTACCTATATTTGAGAAGGGCGAGCTGGTATACGAAGAGCCTGATATAGACCAGATCAAAGCAACATGTAACGAGCAGGTAGATAAGCTCTGGGGCGAATTCCTCAGATTCGAAAATCCTCAGACTTACTATGTCGACCTGAGCAAACCGCTCTGGAATCTCAAGCACGACCTGCTTAATAAATATGGATCAGATAACCTCTAACACAGAAAGGAACGAGTAAATGAAAGGAAAACATCTGACAATTAGAAGAATCAGTTCCTTGTTGCTGGCTATCATGATGTGCATAACATTTATGCCTGCCGTGGCTTTGGCAGAAAGTGAAGACAGCGATACCGCTGTGCAGGAACTGATCGGTGAAACAGCAGCTGCTGAAGCAGCTGAGGAGGCAGCGGTAGAAGAACCGGCAGCTGAAGAAGCCGCAGCAGCGGAGCCGGCGGCAGAAGAAGAGCCTGCCGTCGAATCTGAAGCTGAGGTTGAAACTTATCCTGAACTTTATGCTGAGGGTGAAGAAGCAGCTCAGGAAGCGGCTCAGGAAGAACCTAAGGAAGAGCCTCAGCCGGAACCTGTAGATCCGGGTCCGGTCGGAACGAGCTTTACTCACGACGGAGTTCAGGTGACCTTTGCTTCCGCGGTCGCACAGACTGTTCCGGACTTCATGGAGAATGCAACACCGGGGCGCGTCTGGATCAAGGCCGGTAAGAAGAACATCAATGTCAACTGGAACAACGCCGCTAATATCAGCACGCTTACTACGGTCGACGGAGTGATAGTCCTGAGGGCTGACGGCAAGTCTGAGGCTTTCAGCGAGATCGCCAGGGTCGCATTCGCAAAGGACGGCGATACGATCCGCGAGGCAAAGACTGCCTATGGCGACAGCTCCGCTTCGAAAAAGAATACTGCATATAAATACAGGATCGTCAGCTACCATGTAAAGGACGGATATACATTCATTTCACACATATCCGACTGGGCAGCCGGACAGACCAGCGCAAGCAAGCTGAAGAGCTTCTATACCGCAAAGATCAACAGCAACTCCTTAAATCTGCAGTATAACGAAAGCAGTGCGCTCAAACTGACTGTCGCAAAGCCAAAGGCGAAGTTCATGCCAAAGAGCTTCCGCTGGTACTCCGATGACAGCAGCATCGCAAGTGTGGATTCCAAGGGCAACGTAACTGCCAGGGGTGTCGGGTCTACAACAGTATATGGAAGACTTGCAAGCGGCGATCAGATATCATGCAGAGTCAGTGTTACCGGAGCTATCAAGCCTGCAGCACCTAAGCTGAGCGTTGATTACGCTACCACAAGTTCCATAACCCTGAAATGGGACAAGGTGGTTCACGCTACTTCGTATGACGTATACAGATCGGATGACGGGCTCCACTGGAATGCTCCTGTCAATGCAAAGGGTACATCGTACACGTTCAGCGGTCTCACTGAGAACCACAGATATACGTTCTATGTGATAGCGCGCAACGACAACTCCCCGTACAGCGCGGAAAGCACGAACTCGAATGTGGTATACGAGAAGGCTGCAGTCGACCTGAGAGCTACCGCTGTTACCGGATTCCCTTCAAAAAAGACGGCGAAATCCGGGACCACCCTGAAGATTAAAATCAAGGTCAAATTCCCTGAAGCCAGGAAGGCAAGCCTTCAGATGAAGGACGGCAAGAAGTGGACTACAAAGAAGACCGTAAAGCTTCCGAAAGGAACGGGCAACTCGAAAGTGACTCTTACATTCCCTAAGGACTGGTGGGGCGGTGAGACAGAGTGGAGACTGTATATTCCAAAGAGCCAGACTGCTGCCGAGTACACGACCGGAACGCTTACCATAACCGCTGCGAGACGCTATCAGAATCCTAAGGGATATGTACAGATCAGCGACAGCATCAGCAAGCACGGATACAAGCACTTCGTATCACCTGTACTGGTCAACAGCGCAAGCTCAAAGGTCGATCACGTCAGTGCTCTTATAAAGACAGCCAAAAAATACAAGGGCGATAAGTACGCACAGAGCAAGTCGGGAGCTCCGGGCAAGGGAATCGACGAATCCGGACTGATCATCCAGGCCTGCTATGGTGCAGGAGTCGATCTGTGGCCTATAAGCCCGTCAACAAGACCTTACAACTGCCTGCCTAAGATCATGGGCTCGAAGTTCAAGAAGATCACATACAAGCAGGCAGCGGAGGGAAGCAACGACTATGTCGGAATGACCAAGGGCGACCTCATATTCTTCTCGACCAGCAAGAACGGAAATCCTATTCATGCAGCAATCTATCTGGGTCTGGGAGATATCATTCATGCGGATCCTGTCAAGGGCAATGTAAATACATCGACCATAAGGACCCTTGAGGACAAGGAAGGCAAATACAAATACTATGTTGTTGGAGTCAGAAGGATTTTCAACTGACCGCATGATATGACGGGAAAGAAAAGAGGAGACTAACGCTATGACGATAAGAAAGAGAATATATGCTGTGGTACTGACTGCAGCACTTATACTGACTCTTCTTCCTGCCTTTGCTTTTGCGGAAGGAGAGGCTCCTGCAAAGCCGGTTGACGCATTTTACATCGGAGCGCCATATGGCTCTGTCGGAGACAATACGATTGAAGGGCTGTATACAGAAGGTACATCTGTCTTCGTAGAATCAGAAGGAGGCTCTGAAAAGATATACGAATACGGAAACTATAAGTATAAGGACGAGAACGGAGTCGAGCAGGATATCTCGGGATTCCTTGAGACAGGAGCCGATCCGTCCAGATTAGAGAACTATGCAACTGTAAACATCGACTACGATCATTTCAGCACCCTTGTGGAAGGCGCAAATGAGGTGACACTGCTGATAAGTGTACCTGCCGGCGTCGATAAAGATGGACAGATCCAGTACGCTGATTTTCAGCAGAAACTGAGAGTCTGGGTCAGGATCGACAGACCGCTCAGCGTCAAATTTGTTCCTGCTGACGGCTTCGAGCTGAAGGGGACTGTCGGATACAACCTGCTCAACGAGGAAGACTTCTACGGAGAAGGAAACAAGTTTATCGTAACGATAGAGACCAGGGATGACCCTATGTATATCTCTCCTGCTGTCGGATCCATCGAAGCTGAGTATATATACTACAAGTCAGAGGACGGCACTGTCGAAGGGTTCTACGACAACGCAAATCCTGAGTATGAAAGATTCGACATGACCGAAGGTGTTGAGTGCTTCCTTAAAAAGGGTCACAACAAGGACATAGAGCTTACATACTATGCGTACGTGGAAGGTCTGGACGATCCGGTCCCGCTCAATTTCAATGTCGATATCGATGCTGAAAAGTACGGGCTCTATGCGGACGCGAAGAATTCAACGTATACAGGAAAAGTGATAAAGCCGAACTTTACCATCTATAACACTGATGATGAAGCCGTTCCGGCAGAGGAGTACACATTCAAGGCGCCGGCGAGCAAGAAGATCGGCTGGTATGACTTTGAAGCAACCATCAAGGAGGCGTTCAGGGACAAGTATGATTATGATACAGTCATAGTAACATACGCTATCGTTCCTAAAGCGCCTGTGCTTTCATCACTCACGGCCGGCAAGAAGAGCCTTAAAGTGAAATGGAAAAAGCTGAGCAGCAAGAACCTTAAGACTGTTGACGGAATGTACATCGAACTGGCAACTGACAAAGACTTTACACAGGACTACAAGATGATCGAGCTTTCAAAAAAAGCAGTCAAGTCCGGAAAGAAGACCGTTAAGGGACTGCAAAAGGGAAAGAAATACTATGTCAGGATGAGCGCGTTCAAGAAGGTCGGCGATGATGAGGTAATATCCGACAACAGCAAGACAAAGTCCAAAAAGACAAAGTAGACATATGTGGCATGGTATTAAGAAACCGTGTTTTATTACATATTACTCAGCTCCGGAGAAAAAACTCCGGAGCTGATTTATTGGGCTTTGCCTAATGTGTTATTATGGAAACGAAAGTGATAATAACAAGCGTAAGAGTGAAGAACAAATGGGAAAAGTCAAGATCTATGGAACTATAGGGCCCGCCTGCAGAGACGGAGAAATCCTGAGACAGATGTTCAGGGAGGGAATGGATGGAGTAAGACTCAATCTTTCACATACTTCGCTTGAAGAAGCGTCAGCTTTGATAGAAAGCCTGCACAAAGCAGCGAGCGAATCCGGGGTCATACCCGAACTGCTGATAGACATGCAGGGACCGGAGATCAGGATCGGATATCTGAAAGCTCCTGTTATGCTTGAAGAGGGCGGACTGATCGAAATCGAAAGACTGCCATTCCCTGCGGCTGTAAAAGATGCACTTGCAGATTCCGATCCGGGCCAGGATGTCCTCCTGGATGACGGCAAAATTCTTCTCAGGACAGGGCCTTCATCCGACAGGCATGGAAACATGCTGCAGGTTATTCGCGGTGGACTGCTCGAGAGCAGAAAAAGCGTGGCGCTTCCGGGATGCACTTTCCGGACTCCGGCAATGACAAAGAATGACAGGGAGCAGCTGAAGCGGGCAAAGGAATATGGAGTAACCGCAGTGATGCAGCCATTTGTCCGAAGCAGGGAAGACCTGCTGGAAGTGCGCAGTGCACTGGACGATTCGGGATGCAAAGATATACGCCTGTTGGCAAAGATCGAAAACAGGGATGGAATAAAAAGTCTCGGGGAGCTTATTCCACACTGCGATGAGATAGTGATAGCCCGGGGAGATCTCGGGAACGCCATGGACCTGTGGGAGCTTCCGGCAGTCCAGAAACATATCTCAGAAGTCTGCCGCAAAGCAGGCAGGGGTTTTATGGTCGTGACACAGATGCTTGATTCCATGATGCACAGACAGGTCCCGACCAGAGCAGAAGTAAGCGATATTTTCAATGCTGTTATTGACGGTGCTTCATCGGTGATGGTTACAGGCGAGACAGCTGCCGGAGATTATCCGGCACTTGCCATTCGTTACCTTTACAAAACGGTGAGAGAAGCAGAAAAGTTCAGGTAGTTATCGGGCAGAAAGTTTTGCAGAAAGAGAGGTAACAGAAGATGCTTCATGAAGTTTGTTTTGACTCATACAACAAAAGAGACAAGGTGTATGGCTGGGTATATGTGCCTGCTGCGCCTCCGATCGGCATCATTCAGCTGGTGCATGGATTCGGTGAGCACTCGCGCAGATATCTGCATATGATAGTCGCATTCATGGATGCGGGGTTCATAGTTGCGGCTGATGACCATGTCGGTCACGGCAAGACCGCACTGGAGAACGACTGCTGGGGAGACTGGGGCGATCAGGGGCCTCACACTATGATGGAGGACGAGCATACTCTTACCGTAATGGTAAAAGAAATGTACCCTGACCTGCCGTACTTCATGTTCGGCCACAGCATGGGGTCGTTCATCGCCCGCGACTACATTTCCAAATATGGTGATGAGCTTGACGGTGTAACGCTGTGCGGCACTTCGGGCGAGTTCCCGGGGCTCGATAACAGCATCGACTACATAAAGAAGCTTGTTGACGCAGGCAAGGGCACTGAAGCTGATCCTGACGTCGGTGCAGTCATGATGGGCTGGATGTTTGCCCGCTGCGATGAAGGGGTAAAGCTTGGAAATGAGTGGATCTGCCATGATGAATTTGTACAGAAAGATCACGCTGAGGATCCTTTTGATGCATTCACAAAGCCTACAAGCAACAGATCGTTCCTGGACTTCTGCCGGATGATAGAAGTGATCACAGGTCCGGAGTGGGCAGCAAAGGTGCCGAAAGATCTGCCAATTTACAATATTGCAGGAGATCAGGATCCTGTAGGACAGTATGGTGCAGGCGTATATCAGGTCTCCAACTGGCTGACTGATGCAGGCTGCAATGTGGAGACGATGCTTTATTCCGGATACAGGCATGAGATACATAATTACTATGACCTGAAGGACATTGTAGAGGATGGAATAATCGAATTCTTTTACAGCTGCATAATCGATCCTGAAGATTTATTCGACTAAACCATCAGTATATTGACAACAGGGAAATAAGAAATATAATGAAGAGCGGCAGACAAATATGCCGCTCTTCATCACTTGTGGGGGTGTAAAGGTTTCGACAGGTGTGTGGAACAAGGATAAGCGAGCCGTGGCGGTGATCCACGTAAAAAGTACCCGTTCAAAAGAAACGCTAAAGCTAACAACAATTTCGCACTGGCTGCATAGTTCAGCCCCGCGCGTCGGCCCCGTGTCACCTGCAGCACGGGAACCCGGCGTCATGCATGCAGGGACCTCTTGCGTGATCTCCCGGTAGCGTAAGAGTATCTACGGGATAGCGAAGCCCCGAGTTTGCTGCTTTGGCGAAGGGCGAGCGAATCAAAAGCAATCGGCTGCGCTCGGAGAAAGTCTTTCGGAAATGCTCTTGGACGTGGGTTCGACTCCCACCATCTCCACCATTGTTAAGGCTCCAGGGAGAAATCTCTGGAGTTCTTTATTTGCAACGGATCGCAGTGATTTCAGGCGATACAGCGATTTTGACGGATCCGGTGAAAACGCACGCAGACTTGCTTACTTGTAAGGCCTATACTGGAGCAGGCTATCGGGAATATGAAATGGAACAAGGCCGGAGTCATCTTCTACGACTACAATAAAAATTCTGTCATCACTACCTCGCAGGTAAACAGTTTCTACAGAAGGATTTGCGAGAAGGCCGATATAGAATTCCATGGTCAGCACTCGCTAAGGCATACATTCGCTACAAGGTGCATCGAGGCGGGTGTAAAGCCTGTCGTTCTCAAAAACTGGCTCGGACACACCAACATCCATATCACACTCGATACATATGCAGATGTCTACGGAAGTCTCAACAGCGCCTCGATAGAAACCTTAGAGAAGTATCTTGAGGTGTAAAACTTCAGGAGGCAGTATTTGCAGGTAATATGAACCAAAACCCAAAACCTTGGAATCAGAGAATTCTGAGGTTTTTTGTTTTACGAAAAGAACATCCATGTTATGATAAAGATGATTATTTCATGTTTGACTAGGGACCCAACTATGGATATTAGAATGAAACATAAGGCAATCACAAGCCGATTAATAACATACATGCTCATTGCTTCCTGCCTGCTTTTCACTATGATGACTCCTGTCTCGGTTCAGGCAGAGGATACGAAGCCGGTCCGGGTAGGCTATTATGAAAATGAATTGTTCCAAGAGGGTGCAGAGGAAGGCGCTGTCAAAGCAGGCTATGCTTACGAGTATTACCGGAAGCTGGCAGAATATACCGGCTGGAAATACGAATACGTATACGGCTCCTTTTCTGATCTGTATCAGATGCTGCTGGATGGCGAGATCGACCTTCTGGCAGGCCTTGCGTTTAAGGAAGACAGGGTCAGTCTGATCGGATATCCGGATGAGGCTATGGGGCATGAGTCCTATAACCTGGTAAAGCATGAGCAGGACACTGAGATCAATGCGGATCCAGTGACGCTCACAGGAAAAAAGATCGGCGTTATGGAAAGCGCTATAGTGGATACCTTGAATGAGTTTCTGGATTCACATGACGTGAAAGCTGAGGTCATAACTTTTCCTGACTATGACAGCCTGTTTGCTGCGTTTAATGCAGGAGAACTGGATGTTTTCGCGGGTGAGGGAGACAGCGGGTTCAGTGTGGAAAATGCTGTGATCCTCTATTCCTTCGGAACTTCCGACTATTATCTTACAGTCAATAAACAGCGTCCTGATCTCCTTGAGCAGCTGAACACGGCGCAGACCCTTCTGGCTACGGAGGAACCGAATTATCTTAATTCTCTCAGTACGAAATACTATTCCGGCAGCCTTGCAAGCCGTGCGCATTCCGCCGCTGAGACAGAATGGCTGCAGTCTCACAGCGAACTCAGGGTCGGATATCTTGAGAATTATCTGCCTTACAGCGATACAGACGAAAACGGACAGGCTACAGGCATTGTGACGGATGTCACAGAGCAGCTGCTGAAGAGCCTGAACATTGACACGCTTTCTGTAAGTTATCATGGCTATAAAAATTATGATGACATGATATCGGATCTTGTGGCAGGAAAGATAGACACAGGTTTCCCTGTTGGCGGCGGTCTGTACTATTCGGAGGAGAGCGGGATATATCAGACTAATCCGGTAGTCTCTGCAGCGACAGAGATCGTGTTCCGCGGAGAATTTAAAGCAGACGATATATCGCATTTTGCCGTCAATGAGAACAACCGGATGCAATATTACTATGTCCGCACCCATTTCCCTGACGCTGAGATCACCTACTATCCTTCAGTTGATGACTGTCTTGAGGCAGTCATTTCCGGAAAGGAAGATGCGACTACATTAAATGGACTCCGGGCCAATGACATCCTTAAGAACACACGCTACGAGAGTCTTTCTCTTCTGCAACTGAGCCAGAGCGATGACAGGTGCTATGGCGTGGCAATGGGAAGTGAAGGGCTTCTGAAGCTTCTGAACCGGGGACTTAATGTACTGGGTACTGATTATGGTCAGAATCAGGCTTACCGCTATGCCGACGGACTGTACTCATATAGCTTCTTCGACCTGATGAAACAGCATCTCTGGGGGTTCGTTCTGGGGATCCTGGGAGTTGCGGCAGTCATTATATCTCTTCTGCTTCGTGACATTAAGCGTTCCCAGACGCAGATCAGGGATAAGGAAGCAGCCCGTATTGAACTGGAAGAAAACCAGAAAGCACTCTCAGACGCTCTGGCAGCAGCTGAACAAGCTAACAGAGCCAAGACTACTTTCCTGAATAACATGTCCCACGATATCCGGACCCCGATGAATGCCATTGTGGGCTTTACGGCACTGGCCGCTTCACACATGGATAATCCGGAGCAGGTGAAAGATTACCTGCAGAAGATCAGTGTGTCCAGTCAGCATTTGCTTTCGCTGATAAATGATGTGCTGGATATGAGCCGGATCGAAAGCGGAAAGGTCATAATAGAGGAGAGTGATGTACATCTGCCGGATGTCATCCATGACCTAAGGACCATCATTCAGGCAAATATAACGGCAAAGCAGCAGGAACTCCTGATCGATATACAGGATGTTAAACACGAGGATATCATTACAGATAAGCTTCGCCTGAATCAGGTGCTGCTCAACATACTTTCGAATGCCATCAAGTTTTCGCCTGCCGGCGGAACCATCAGCTTCAGGCTGATCGAGGGACCTTCTTCCCGTGCTGACACCGCTGATTTCGTATTCCGCATCAAGGATAATGGCATCGGAATGAGCAAAGAATTCCAGAAGACGATCTTCGAAGCCTTCACAAGAGAAAGAACCAGCACGGTCAGCGGCATGCAGGGCACCGGACTTGGCATGGCGATCACCAAGAACATCGTTGATATGATGGGCGGTTCTATTTCTGTCGAGAGTGAGGAAGGAAAAGGCTCGGAGTTCATTGTGCGGATCCCGTGCAGGATCGGCGAAAGCAGAGTCATATCCGAAAAGATCCCTGAACTGCAGGGCCTGAGGGCCCTGGTTGCAGATGACGATACCAACTCCTGCCTGTCTGTCAGTGCAATGCTCCGTGATATCGGCATGAGACCGGACTGGACCAACTACGGAAAGGAAGCTGTGATCCGGGCCAAAGAGGCTAAGGATCAGGCAGATGAATTCAAGGTCTACATCATCGACTGGATGATGCCTGATCTGAATGGTATCGAGACTGTACGCCGGATCAGGAAAATAGTCGGTGATGATGCACCGATCATCATACTGACAGCATATGACTGGTCGGATATTGAGGGTGAGGCCAGACAGGCCGGCGTGAGCGCATTCTGCTCAAAGCCGATCTTTATGTCGGAACTGAGAAGCGTGCTGGCCAAACCGTTCCTTATTGAAAAACCAGCCGCTGAAGAAGCACCCGCTGCTTTGGACTTCACAGGGAAAAAGATCCTTCTTGCTGAAGACAATGAAATGAACCAGATGATCGCGGTAGAGATCCTGAAGAGCGCCGGTTTGACGATCGATATTGCTTCAAACGGAGCGGAAGCTGTTGAGTTAATGGAGCAGGCTCCTGTGGGAACATACGATGTGATTCTTATGGATATTCAGATGCCGGTAATGGACGGATATGAAGCAGCAAAACGGATCCGTGCAATGGAAGATCAGGAGAAAGCACAAATTCCAATTATTGCCGTGACTGCTAATGCCTTTGAGGAGGATCGGAAAATCGCGCTTGAGGCAGGTATGAATGGACATCTGGCAAAACCGTATGATATCGATGCCATTATGCAAACTTTAGCGGAATTATTGCAATGAATTTCCTTATAAGTGACAATATGGGAGACAACAGACGGCGTCAAATTTCAGGATGCAGTATTTGCAAGGCATGCGGGCTCCTGAGAAGATAGTTCGGCTGTAATGTGACTCACCACATTTTTGGCTATGGTTATGTCAATCCAGATGCAGCCATAGTTTTATTTTGGCTGTTTATTTCTGAAGGCCCCGTGAATTATTATTCATCTTCCGGTCATAATCCTTTTCCGATCATATGTTAGTATCTCTAAATATACTCAGGTCAGAGCTTGATATCTTTAAAGGAGGTACAGACGTATGGCAAGCAGAGAAAAGATAAGGAAGGTGATAAAGAGTCCTACGAGTGTGAATCCTGAGATATCACGACTTGCAGGAGAACTGAACAGAGCGCTGAAAGACGAGGAGATAATACCATCCATACAGAGCAGACTCAGACACAACATTCTTATCATGCCCAAAGAGATACGTGAGGCCAGTGGCATATTGATCTTCGGACGCAGGATAAAAAGCCTGGTTTTTACAACGGATCTGGCTATTATCAAGAACTGTGATGCAGATGCAGTATTCGCTGTTTATCCGTTCACTCCGCAGCAGTCAATAAGCGACGCGATAATACGAGCCGCTGCAGCACCGGTATTTACCGGTATAGGAGGAGGTATAACCAAGGGTCTGCGCTCGGTAAGGCTGGCAAAAGACGCTGAGAGCCAAGGCGCGTTTGGAGTGGTGCTGAATGCCCCGACGAGCAACCGCGACCTTAAACTGGTAGCGACTTCAATCGATATACCGGTCGTGATCACAGTTACCAGCGAGAAGTCAGACATACGTGACAGACTGCGCCATGGTGCGTCTATCATAAACGTCGCTGCAGGAGAGAGGACGCCTGACATAGTCCGGATGATAGATGCGAAGTACCCGGATGTACCGATAATAGCATCCGGAGGGAATACGCCGGAGAGCATTAGAGAGACGATAAGGGCCGGGGCAAACGCTATAACATACACACCGCCGACTACTAAAGAACTTTTCGTGGATGTGATGGAACAGTATAGAGAAAAGTATTAATAGATAAAGCATGATAACTCTATGATACATAGGATGATTTTGTTTTAGTATGGCGATAATGTTTCTGCAGGAGGTGAATGTTTATGAATATTGAAAAAACCGGACAATTCATCGCAGAACTTCGCAGGGAGAAGCAGTTCACACAGGTCCAACTGGCAGATGCTATACATGTTTCTGATAAGGCTGTCTCACGTTGGGAGACGGGAAGAGGGTTTCCGGACATCGACAATCTGGAAGCTCTTTCCGAATGTCTGGATGTCTCAATCGCCGAACTCATCAAAGGGGAAAGGATCAATGAGCCGGTATCCGGAGATGAGCTGAACGATATAGCTTCAGACGGTCTGTCGCTTACCAGAAGCCTTATTGAAAAAAGGAAGATCACGAGTACAATACTGGGATTCGTAATGGGACTGATAATTATCATTATTGCAGTGATACACATGATGAGCCCTATATACATAAAAGATCCGGGTAAAGCGCTGACTATAGAAAAACTATCAGACGGAAGTATCGTGGCCGTGCTGGATAAAAATGTCAGCGGTTATGATATTGACCGTTTTATGGATCAGGACAGCGGCAGATCATTGGCTTTTATAGGATGTTATCGCACGAGGTGGGATCAGCTATCCGGGAAGAGCAGTGAAACCCTGGTGAGAATAGGTAATAAGAATGAGATAGACGAGGTGTATTATTACCCTGCTGATGGCGGTGATGTATTGATTTATGGTGAGAAAGGAGCAACGGAAAACGGAGGCGTTGTGACTCTGCCGAGATTGGTCTATAACTACTGGCTGATAATAGGCGGAATTCTGTCTGCTGCCGGGATCATACTGTACCTGACCTGCCGCAAAAAATACTACGCAGAAAAGATACAGAATGCAGTTCTTCTCCCAGTAGCCTTTACGATCAGCATCCCGCTCTGCCTGCTCGGAAGATTTGATGAGGTATATAACGCAAGTTACTACTTTACCGGGATACTGCTCCTGACAGCCGCAGTATATCTGGTACTGAGAATCATCATATTACTCAAAAAAGGGAAATGCTACCTCTGAGGGCTGTATGTTTTCTGATAATAACGGTATTGTTCCATTAAAAGATACTATTATTCCAGTAGTGAGGGCAGTCTGATGGATCAGATAAAGATAGGACAATATATAGCCAATAAGCGGAAAGCTCATAGTTTGACGCAGGAACAATTAGCTGAAAAGCTTGGCAGGAGCCGAAAAGCTGTATCAAAGTGGGAGCGTGGTGTATGCTTGTTTACCATCAGAGCCTTCAGCCAGGCAGCAGAGTGCCAGTCGGAACAAATGTCGATATCGATGTGAAGAAGAAATAAACTATATAAAAGCCATTAGGTGAACACGATGAAAAACCGACCTACTCAGGCTATGCCATAACCTACGGCTGAGCCCGCAAATGGGTCCGCAGTTTCTTCAGAAACGTTGAAAAACCAATACTTGGACGTAGGTTCGATTCCTGTCATCTCCACCAGACAACAAAGAGGGTCCAACGGACCCTCTTTTGTTGTCTGAAGAAATGAAGGAGTTGAACCCACGTCCAAGACCGCAAGGTGGGTTCGTATCCGGGTGTATGATGAGAGTACACCCGGAAAACCGCGGTCAAGGACGCGCCAGCGCCGGCACTGCCGGTCGAAGATCCTTGACAGCGGGATACTCCCACCATCTCCACCATTTGGAATGCTTGCGGTATTTTGCACCTATGGTCTTGGACTCATACCGCTAGCGGTTCAAAGAACAAGCTATGGCTATGTCGATACAGATGTAGCCATATTTCTTTTGCTCTCGAGGATATGACTGACTGCTCTCGCTGAAATACTGAACACAGCGTTGAAAACGCAATTTACTAGGGGAATGAAGGCTAAATTCTTTACAAATCCCACAATTATGGTATTATTTAGCCACGGAGGTGACGACAATGCCAAAAATCATTCCAATCAGAGAGCTTAAAAACACTAATAACATCTCGGAGCTATGCCGCAGCATCAACGAACCCATTTTTGTAACTAAGAATGGCTATGGAGAGCTTGTAGTAATGAGCATGGAGACATATGACGAACAATTGCGCAGGCTTGAGTTTTATCAGGAGCTGGCGATTTCAGAAAAACAATTTGAAGATGGAAAAACAAAAGATGCCAGAGCTTCGCTGTCTGATTTGAGGGCAAAGTATGCGCTATAAACTCAGACAATTATCTTGCCGATCGTGGATATCGCAAAATTGCACTTTCAGGGCATAACTACTTGATTTTGTATCGTGTAAAAGGGAGTGAAGTTCACATCTCCGGAGTGTTTCATATGAGAGAGAATTATGCGCAAAAGCTCTGATAATCAAACCTGCTAACAAATCGACTTACTCAAACCATTTTCAAACCTACAGCTGAGTCAGCAAATGGGACCGCAGAGCAAACGAAAAGATTGAAAAATCAATGCTTTCAGCCGGATTCATACTCCGCATCAACGATCGCTGACAGACTCAGCAAATGATTTTCAGTAGCAATATATACCAGTCACATTTCTGTGCTAACATAATGTTTTTAGAGGAAGTAACGTAACGAATTGAAAGAGCTGCTGTGACACACTGCAGGCGGCTGACTGCAGTAAGTTCAGCTTTCAGGTAAATATATGGAACGTAAATAATTAGTACATGTTTATCATTGACAATATGGGCCCTTTAAAATAATCTTGTTGCAGACAATTATTTAGTTTGATCTGTTTTAAGAATTTTTATCTGGATTCTGTACAGATATTATTAAGGAAAGGAGCTCTAATGGATCTGAAACTGAAGGATAAAGTAGTATTAGTTACTGGTGGAACCGGCGGAATCGGAACCGCGATCGTTAAGGGATTCCTGAGAGAAGGCGCTAAGGTTGCTTTTTCTTCCACAAGACAGGAAAAAATCGATGCACTTCTTCCAACGCTTGAGGCTGAAGAAGGGCAGGTTGCAGGATTTGTTGCAGATCTTAACAACGAAGAAGACATTAAGAATTTCGTTGAAGGTGCAAAGGCACACTTTGGCACGATAGATGTAGTTGTACCAAATGCGGGCTATGAGGGCAAAGCTCATCCGGTTCAGGATATGACCCTGGATCTGTTTGAGAAGACTTATATGCTCAATGTATTTGCTGTAATGCTGACTATGAAGTATGCAGCACCTACATTGATCGAGAAGGGGTCAGGCTCTGTAGTAGTGATCGCTTCTGCAGCGGCATATGAGCCAACAGCGGGCAACAGCGCATATGTTTCATCAAAGTATGCTGTAGCAGGACTTACAAAGTGCGTAGCAATGGAGCTCGGACCTGCCGGAATCCATGTAAACTATGTATGCCCTGGTCCGGTAGATACGCCGATGATGCTGAGGATCGAAAAAGATTTCTTCGGAGACTCAATGACACACGAAGAAGCCATGGCAATGCTCGCAGGCACATATGCTATGGACAAGCGCTATGCTAAGCCTGAAGAAGTCGCAAATGCTGTTCTGTATCTTGCTTCTGAGGTATCAGCGCATACAGCAGGCATGGGAATGCACGTAGACTCAAAGGTATCTGCAGCCAGCTGATCAGACTGCAATGCCTGCGGTATTTTTACCCATCCTGTTATCTCAACCATAAACTATGACTGCCGGGTGCAGTCATAGTTTTTTTGTATCCATCAATTCCTTACTGGTGCGGGTGGTATAGTTTTTAACCAAAAAGGATGCAATAAATGTATAATCATTTTGAAAGATCCGTTACCTGATGTGAAAGGATGAAATGATGAAGCGGAAGTATATAGGTACTATGATCGGCCTGATCGTAGTGGCATGCATAGTGAGCGCTGCATTAGGATTAAGCCGGGGCAACGGCGTCAGCACTCCAAAAGCCAGAAGAACGATCATGCTTTATGACTGCGGAGCTGATCTGGAAACCAGTGCAGCGATGGCTACATATAATATCGAACAGATACTGAAATCGAATTTCAGTAAAGATGAGGAAATCAGGTTCCTCATCATGACGGGCGGATCGGACCAGTGGCATCTTGACAAAGACTATCTTGTATTTCCGGAGGGAAACAATGTGCCGGACGATGCCGTAGCCGGGTATGATCCGCAAATCATGGAAACTACTGACGAGGTCCTTGATAAGTACAGTCAGGTCAGCAACATATACAACCAGGTGTGGGAAGCAAAGGGGCTCGATGCTGCAGAAAACCCGGGCAAGATGGTGCTTATTGACGGAGACGGGTTTGGTACGAGTGGCGAAGCGGCTGCGGTAAGATCGTCCGAAGAACTGATGTCTGACCCTGAAACTCTGAAGTCCTTCATCAACTTCTGCGTGCAGTACGCTCCTGCGGAGAAATACGATCTCATACTCTGGGATCACGGCGGCGGTCCTACATACGGATTCGGCATGGATGAACATGAACTGGTCAGCTCGTTCTGGGACAGCCGTTCGCTTATGTCATTCCCGCAGATAATGGATGCCCTGTCGGACAACGATGTCACAAAAGGCGGAGGCAAATTCGATTTTGTCGACTTTGACGCATGCCTCATGAGCAGCGTTGAGCTCGATCTGGTGCTTGCGGATTACACCGACTATTACATCGCGTCTCCGGAAACGGAGCCGGGATACGGTCAGTACTACACGGGATGGCTCGACATGCTTGGCGCGGCCGAAAATCATGAGGTGGACACGTTCACGCTCGGCAAAAGGATCGTGGACGACTTCTATGACTTCTATGATAAGGGTGAAGGCCAGGGCCAGGACGGTACGCTGGCGATCATCGACATGAACAAGCTCACAGATCCAAAGAACGGATTTGTCGATGCCCTGAAAAAGCTGGACAAGGCGCTCAAGGAGCAGGCTTCCACGGCTGATGCCAACGGCGAGTTCCTGTTCTATGATGAGTTCATGTCGCTGGGGAATTCCATAGAGTACGGCGATTCCGACTACTATGATCTTGGCAACATGGCTGCGCTGCTCAGCCTTGAATACATGGAAGTGGAAGAAGATGCCGATAACAGCCTGTACAAAGAGGCAGGTACGGAGATAAACAGCCTGCTGCAGCTCTATGAGCAGGATGACCCGGATGATCCGGATAACAGAAAAGGATTCATTTACACGCGCGGTACCGATGGCATCACGACGGACATGCAGCTGTTCAGAAAGGCTGACGGAGATCTGGATTACGACACCCTCGGCACGAGCGGGATGTACTTATATTTTCCTGATCCGGAGGCGCCTATGGCATTCATTGAGTATTACAATGAAATGGGCAGAGTCATCGAGAAGCTGCCTGAGGGCGATGCCAGACGCGAATTCCTTGACAGCTACAGGCACACGCTCATCGATTACGCCCTGATCGCGGAGACCGGAAACGCGGTGGATAGTCTGCTTTATGTACAGGAGATGCCTAAGAGCGAGATCGATTATGCCGCCATAAAGGCCGACTGGCAGGAATGGATGGATGATCCGGATATGGCACAGTACGCCGCCTGGAATATGCGCATCTCGACTTTGCTGAATGAGAGAGAAGGTGGGATCGAAGAAACTGAAGCCTGGCTTTCCGACGTAGTAAGACAGCAGACCGACGAAGCCCTGAGCGAAGGGTCCGTCAGCGCGAAACGCATCCTGACCAAAGACGGAAGGGGATATGAAGTAACGATAAGTGATACAAAAAAGCGGGTGATCAGCGATGTAAGCTGGGAAGTGAACGCGGAGATGCCTGCTTTTGACAAATATGTCAAAGAGAATCTGGACGAAGAGGAACAGGGTGTCGTCGACTATTTCGGAAGGCTTGCACTGGGAAGGATCAAAGGCAGGGAGGTCCTTACGGACATGCCGAGCCGCGTGGATTATGACAGCGATTCGGATTACGACCAGGCTATGGCCGAATGGTACAACAGGACGGAGAACACCTGGACTCTTGAAGAAGTGAAAGACAAGTGGTACGCGGTCGAAGATGCTGACGGTGTGCTGCATGTCGCGTCCTATGAAGAGGATGATGAGAAAGAGGGTGCCGGCTATGTACCTGCGACCATAGGTATAGGACATAACAACCAGCTGGTATTGCTGTATTTTGAAGATAACGAGCTCACTCAGGTGCACTACCTGAACGAGAACACCGGCTGGCGCCCGGTCAACGTGAAAGACCTGGTAGGCGAGATAGAAGTGATGCCGGTGATGTACGTCAGCCTCTTCGGCCTGATCAGGTACTATATCCCGATCAGCGACTCCATGTTCAAGCTTTCTGCTAAGAATGCCAAGAATATTTCACTCGTTTACAGAGACATCGATGAGATAGAAGACATCGCCGATATCGACGGTGACGGCAAAGTACTGAACATGGAAGCGTCAGTCAGCGATATTTACGGCGGCACAATCGATATCACAGAAGTGTTTGACAAACCTGAAGGAAAGCTTGTCCACATAGAACTTGCGAGAGTAAAGCCGACGAGCTATACCGGCGAAGAGGTCAAGCCGGTAGTCACATACCGCGGTAAAGTTCTGAAGGAAGGAAAAGACTATACTTTAGTGAAAATATATAATGAGGCTGCAGATCCTGAGCCAGTATTCAAAGAGCCGGGCAAATATACGGTCATGCTGTTCGGTGAAGGTAATTACAGAGGATATGAAGAAAAGGACTTCTACATTGTACCGCCTGAAGAAAAACTGAACCGTATGCTCAAGAATGCGGAAGAAGATGTAGCTGAAGCCCAGCTTAGGGTAGATCTGCTGTCTGACAGTGACAGCGCAAAAGAAGTCGAGGCAGCATACCGGCAGCTGGTCAAAGCACAGCAGAAACTGATTGAGGCGGAAGAAATGCTGATCCTGTCAAATGAACTTCTTTGATGCGCACTATATAATACGAGCTGTTTTGTGCAAACCGGAGAAACAAAGATGGATTTATAATGCATAGATTATGCTGTTATTGATTAAAAAGATGAGAGCACTTAAATAGATTCTTAGCTATAAGCACACAAAAGGGGATTGAAGGGGTAGAGACAATGAAGCAATACGATCCAACAGTCAGACGGACGGTTTTTGTCAGTTCTGGAAGGCATAGCTGCCATGCTTCCTATAGGACTGCTGCTGATCCCGAGAATGGGAATCATTGGTTCCATGATCACGTTTATAGCCGGCTACGCCATAGTAGCACTGTGCGGACCGGTCTACGCGATCATCTACTGGAAGCGCATTCCCAGATCACTGAGCGAATGGGTGACCATACCTGCAGACTTCGGCGCTTCAGATGACGAACGCTTTGATGCCAGCATCCACAGCCTGGAGGACGCGGTCAGCATAGCCGAAGGATTCCGATGGCGTTGCTTTCATAAACGAGTTCCTGCGCACCATCGAGAAAGACGGCACCTGGGCGCAGCTGTGGAAAATCTGTTTTGGTGACCGCATAGGCGGAATCGAAGAAATCCCTGATCCGCCAGTCATTACGGAATAACATACATCAAATTGCGCAGTATTGATCATGGGCACCGGATCCCGCTGAATTTTGACAAAAAACCCTTGCAGTTGCTGAAACTACAAGGTTTTTTCATAAGCGTCATGCGCTGTGGCATTTGAGATCTGCAAATGATCTCTTCTACTTGTTAGCATGCAAATGAATATGTGATATCATAATAATGCTGCAGCAGACAGCGAAAAATTGCATAGAGAGGTAAAGCAGAGTGGATAAGGGAATAATCATGTGGATGGTATTCCTGGCGGTGATCGCTGCAGGTATGCTGATAAGCCACAGGATAAAGAGCGGGATAAACGAGAATGGTATAGAGACCGACGCCGTCGTATCCCGCATCGTTGATGACGGAACTCCGGAAGAAATCGACATCGATGTATATGTCAGATACCGTACCGAAAACGGTGAGGAAGTTGAGGGCATCCTGTCAAATCCACGTGCCAATATGGAAGAAGGACAGACGGTGCGGATCAAATACCACCCTAAGTACAAGCAAAATGCAAGACTGGTATGATAAAAGGCATTATTGTGAAATGAATGCCATATTGCCCGGCGTCATAAAAAAGAACCTGTGAATTGATTCAAGTTATTCATGGTAAAACTGAGCAGACAGACTAAAGGAATCATATGCATAATTGCATCAGCGTTTTTCTTTTCGCTGATGTCGCTTTTTGTGCGGATGTCCGGAGATCTTCCGACGATGCAGAAGGCATTCTTCAGGAATGCGATAGCGGCGGCCTTTGCCATAGTGATACTTTCGAGGACTCCCGAGAAGTTTTATATCCGCCGGGAGAGCTGGCCTGATCTTATCTTAAGGTCAGTATACGGCACGCTGGGCGTGATACTGAATTTCTGGGCGATAGATCACATCACCATAGCTGACGCGAGCGTACTCAACAAGATGTCACCTTTCTTTGCTATCATGATGTCTGCGATCATACTCAGGGAGAAGGCTACGCGTAAAGAATGGATGATCGTAGCAGTTGCTTTCTTCGGTGCGGTGCTCGTCATCAAGCCGACTGCAGGAGTCGCAAGCCTCCCTGCTCTGGCAGGACTCCTGTCCGGATTCGGAGCGGGAGCTGCCTACACTTATGTCAGAAAGCTGGGCAAAAGCGGTGAAAGAGGACCTGTTATCATAATGGTTTTCTCGCTGTTTTCGTGCATAGTGTGTCTGCCTTTCATGCTGTTTGACTATCATCCCATGACGCTGTCGCAGATCCTTATACTTCTTGGGGCAGGGATGTCTGCGATGGGAGGGCAGCTGACTATAACCGCCGCATATACATTCGCACCTGCAAAGGAAATATCTGTATATGACTATACAAATGTTGTCTTCACTTCAATCTGGGGATTTATTGCTTTCAGTGAGATCCCGGACGGATTAAGCATCCTGGGATATATCATCATAATCTCGATGGCAGTCCTCAAATGGCGCAACGCGTTAAAGAGCTGACCGGCAGCTGATATATGCATCTCCGGGAAATGCTGATCAGGACTTATTTCAAGGCGGTGTTCTATGGTAAACTGTACTGGATATTTATAGAGGGCCGTTTTTTTGTGCCCGGAATGGAGAACTGATGAGACCAGAGGAAATCAGAAGGATAAGAAAAAGAATAGATACGACACTGAGTAATTTCAGAAGCATATACGGATGCTATGTCAATGCTGCCGGCGAGATCGTTTCTACGATGGAGATACCGGTACTAGACATGGAGTCTGAAGAGCGTGAAATGTATGCCGCCGTCCTTAAAAAAGTGCTGTCCGGCAAGGCTGAGAGAAATCAGATATCACTGGAAATGCCGGCGGACAAGGTGGGGAGCAGCGATGAACACAGACTGCTTATGGCACTCAAAGGCACTCAGCTGAGAGATGAAAACATGAGGGAACTGCTGTATCAGAGGATAATAGGATCCCTTGACATGGATGGCGACAGCTACGTGATCATCCTTGCAGCGGATACATATGACCTTGCAGCTAAAGATGTCAGAGACGAAGAGTGGTCCGAGGAATCAAATGAGCAGTTCGATTACTTCATATGCGCGATCTGCCCGGTAAAAACATCTAAAGCCGCGCTTCAGTATCTGCCGGGGCAGCAGGAGTTCAGAGGCATCTCAACAGGAACGCTTCTTGCGCCGCCTGCGATAGGGTTCATATTCCCGGTGCTGGATGAAGGCAGCGCAGATATATATCAGGTGCAGTATTACACAAAGAGCACGTCCGTGAATCACGGCGAACTGATCACAGCCCTGTTTATGATAGATAATCCGCCGATGGCTGCAGACGTTCAGAAGGAAACTTTCAATTTTACACTTGCCGAATCGCTCGGGAAGGAGTGCAGTCTTGATGTGGTAACTTCTCTTCAGGCAAAACTGTCGGCAAAAGCAGAGGCGGCCCATGAGGAGGATCCATCCGGGATAGCCGAAGTCTATATAGAAGACATTGAGGACATACTTTCGGACAAAGGCATATCTGATGAAAAGATCCGGAACTTCGGTGAATCGGTAGGGAAACGTTTTGACGGAGCATCAGCGTTCAATATAGGAAATCTCATACAGAAGAGGTCGTTTGAAGTCAGGACTCCTGAGACAAGGATCATAACTGATCCGGAGAATGCCCTGAGGATAAAAACAAAAAAGATCGATGGAGTGACTTACATACTCGTGCCTGCCGGAGAGAGCGTCAGCGTGAATGGCGTAGATATAACCATAAAATCCGGCGAGTAGAAGGCGGGTAAAAAAATGGGTCCTCCGGGCCCATTTTGTTTAGGAATAATATCTATTGATCTGGAGATCCCTGGCCGTAATAGTGCATCAGCATGAGCGTTGTCAGCATACCGTATGACTGTATGCCTTCTTTCTGGTCGTTTGCCTTCAGATAGGCGTCATTGACACGGTCCTGTACTTCGGAGGCTTTGGTCTCGCGGGAAGCCCAGAACAGGCGGTTTTCTTCGATTTCTGAAACGGCATATGGAGGAAGCTTTTCAAGAAGACTTTCATAACGTTCAGGATCCACTTTTCTGAGAACGCCGCCGGCATGCATCCATGCTATAAGCCATCCGCTGCGGTTGAATGATGGATCTTCAGATCCTATGCACGCCAGCCATCCAATATAGTTAGCCTCGCCCTCATTCATAAATCCACGGAGGTGAGACAGCTCATGGCATGCAGTAAAGGGATTTTCCATTCCCGGCATCTCACCGTTTATGTTTGCTTCTACAGTGAATGGTGAGTAAATACCGCTGACACCCATACTTGAGAAAGCGCGTGAGAGTACGGTTAGCTGTTTTGGAGCAGGATAATACCCGCACAGGGAAGGATAATTCTCTGAAAGATCGTTCATGGTAAGCCGAGCTGCATCCGCAAGTTCTTTGTCCTGAGGATAGGCAGGCTCTGAACCGCATTCTTCCAGACGTTCGGTGATATACACGCAGAAATCCGCAAGCTGATCTTCCGTAAACGACGCATTGTACAGAGCTTCCCGGTCAACAAACGTATTTCTATGGTAGTTGATCCCGCAGTTTGCAGCATAAAGAAAGAAGAGAACTGATGCGATAAGCACGATGTGCAATAACGCGGCCCTGAGTCTTTTGCGGCAGCGTACGATATCCGCAAGGATAATAAAAGGCAGGATACAGACAGCGGCCTCGGCAACAGAAAACGGAGCAGCTCCGGTGAGACGTCCAATTGTACCTGTGATCAATGAATAGATATTGACGCTGTACCACTCTGCGAAGCCGCCTATATTCCTTGAGGCAATCAAAAGTGCCGCTGAGATACACAGCAGAATGATCGATATCATCAAAGACTTAGTTGTTCTTTTACCTGATTGCTTCATGAACCGATGATACCTCACACAAAGAATATATACAATGAACACAGGAGCGTTTATCATGCGGCGGATATGATATTATTATGTCGCGATCGCTGCGCTGACTGTATATGTGGATGTATAGAAGAATAAGGGGTAAGGCTATATGGTAAAACCTATCGTCAGAGATACATTCTTTCTGAATCAGAAATCGGAGAAAGCGACAAAGGCCGATCTGCCTGTTGCGCAGGACCTGGGCGACACTCTCAGGGCTAATCGCGAACGCTGTGTAGGGATGGCTGCAAATATGATCGGTTACCGAAAGAGGATCATTATTGTGGCAACCGGTTTTGCCGACCTTATTATGATAAATCCGGTCATCACAGAAAAGAGCGGAGCATATGAGACCGAAGAGGGATGCCTCTCCCTGGCCGGGGTAAGAAAAACAATAAGATATGACCGGATCACAGTGAGGTATCTGGATATGAAATTCTCAGAGCATACCCAGACATTCAGCGGGTATATCGCTCAGATAATCCAGCATGAATGCGATCATCTGGAAGGCATACTGATTTAAAAATATGGGATATTGACAAGAATGTGATCAACAGCCCGGCTGGGCTGTTTTTTGCCGGAAAATATTTCAAAAATTTTAAATAAAAATATTGAAATAAATAAACTGCAGGTTTATACTCTCTCCCTGTAAATTTATAAGGAACGAAAGGGAAATAACGATGAGTGAAAATATACAGGTAAAACAGCTGAAACCGGTGTATCCGGCGGAAGAACATGAGAATGTACGTGCTCTGCTTGATTATGCTGCCGGGACATATGGAGATGATGCAGCTTTCATACTTAAAGACAGATCTGCCGGACGCGGGAGTGCTCCGGTCTACAGAAATATATCGTATAAAGAGCTGAGAGAAGATGTGCGCAGGCTGGGTGCAGGCATGATGGCAGCAGGCATAAGCAACGCCAGAATAGCCATAATAGGAGAAAACTCATATCAGTGGCAGCTTGCATATCTGGCAGCAATGTGCGGACTGGGCATATGTGTACCGCTTGACAAAGGGCTTCCTTATGCTGAGCTCAAGACTTCCATACAGAAGAGCGGAAGCAATGTCCTTATTTTCGACAAAAAACACGCAGCTCTTGCAGATCAGCTCAGGAAAGAGGCAGCAGATCCTATGTCGGCGCCAACAGCGGTCTCGATATATATTTGTATGGAAGATGATGAATACTATCTCAGTTTCAGTGAGCTGCTTGAGAAAGGAAGTGAACAGACCGGGGCGGGCCTCACAGCTTTCGATAATCTGTCAGTTAACCGCGAGGCACTGTCAAATCTCATCTTCACCTCGGGTACAACAAGCGCGGCCAAGGCTGTAATGCTGAATCAGAGAAACATCATGTTCAACGTATACAGCCTGAAGCAGGTAGAAGATGTAAGACATGGAGACGTGAATATAGCGCTTCTTCCTTATCACCACACATTCGGAGCAACAGGACAGCTTCTGATGTATTCATGCGGAGTAACGACTGTTTTCTGCGACGGACTCAAATATTTGCAGAAAAACTTTGTGGAATATCATGTTTCAGTATTCATCGGTGTTCCTCTTCTGATGGAAGCAATGTATAAAAAGATAATGGCAGGCATTCGCAAGCAGGGCAAGGAGAAGACCTTTGAAAGAGGTGTAATGCTCTCGCGCATGCTCAGAAAGGTCAGGATAGATGTCAGACGAAAGCTGTTCAAAGATGTGCTGAATGAGCTTGGCGGCAGCCTTCGTATGGTTGTCAGCGGGGCTTCCGCGCTTGACAGCGAAGTGATCCGCGGCTATGAGGACCTTGGTGTGGCTGTGGTTCAGGGCTATGGCATGACAGAATCAGCCCCGGTCATAGCAGCTGAGAATCTGTTCAACCGTTCGCCTGGCTCAATCGGACTTGGAACACCGGGCATGGATGTGCAGATCGCAGATCCGAATGAAGAGGGCATTGGAGAAATAATCGTAAAGTCACCGAGTGTCATGATGGGATACTATCAGGATGAAGCTGAAACATCCAAGGTGCTGAAAGACGGATGGCTTCATACCGGGGATCTGGCATATCTTGATAAGAAAGGCTGCATACATATTACAGGAAGGTCCAAGAATGTGATCGTTCTCAAGAATGGTAAGAACGTCTATCCGGAAGAGATCGAGACGATCATAGCGGAACTCCAATACGTAAAGGAGAACATCGTATTTGGGGAGGTCAGGCGTGAAGGCGCTGACGACAGGGACGAGGTGCTGGTTGCCAAGATCGTTTATGATGAAGATATAATGAAAGACAAATATGGCGTTTCTGCTTACGAACAGATACGAGAGACAGTAGAGCGGGATATTGACCGGATAAACAGTAATATGCCAAAATACAAACACGTACACAGACTTATCCTGCAGACTGAAGAAATGGCAAAAACTACAACAGGAAAGGTCAAGAGATACGAAGAAAAGGCAAACAGCCTGTAAAGAAAACCTTCAGAACAGGAGCGCATATGAGAGATCTGGAACAACATTTCAATAATATGTATGACAAATTCAAGCTGATGCTGTATGACCGTGCCCTTAAGGAGCGCGGAAGCAGCTCGCCCGGAGACCTGAGTCTTCAGGAAGTTATATATATGGAGATCATCATCGCTCTCGGTTCTCCGACAGTAGCTGAGTTTTCAAGGTATTCCAAGCTGTCTGCTCCAAATACAGCGTACCGCCTTAACAAGCTTGAGGAAAGAGGATATATAATACGAATAAGAAGTGACCTGGATAAACGGGAATTCCGCATAGAACCTACAAACCGGTACAGAGAAGAATACGGCGTTATATTTGATTATATTCATCTTGTCTGTGACAGGATCGAAGAGCGGTTTTCACCCGCAGATGTGGATAAATTCAGGGAGATGCTGGGAATAATCAGCGAGGAACTGATGCCGGAAGCCGGCAGTCAGCTCAGTGAACGCAGCGGAAAAGGGATATGATGAGTGAAAAAAGTGAATTACTGTACGATCTGATGCTTCGGAAAGGATATCCGGAGGCTTTCACCCGGCTGATTTGTGCTGAGATGAATACTGATTTCACTGCAGAGCGGATGATAAGCTATATATCACGCGGAAAACACCGCCTTGAAGATGTTGCTGACGAGATGCTGGCGATCATGGATCTGAGAGACCGCATTAAAAACAAGCATATTGCAGAACATGCTCAGGCAGCGGTAAACGATCTGTACAGAAATATAAATGAGGAATGAATATGAAGTCTATTTTGATCAAGGACACAACACGTGAAGAAAGAGAACAGATAGTCCGTCAGGCGCTCTGGGGCGACTGCGGGACAGAATGTGAGTTTTGCTCCGGATGCGATAACCGCGGCGGAGGAACGATAGATTCTCTATATAAACCATACATCGATGGCGAAAAAGAGATCAGCGAGATCAACGCAGAATATCGCGCGCCGTTTGTACGCTGACAACTAAATTATGCAGCTGATAAGGACTGAACCTGTAATGAACGGAGTTCAGCCCTTTTTGTTTGCACCGGATATAGTAACTGGATCTGCAGATCCGGACAGATCAAAATACAGGCTTTATTTATGAAAGGGAAAGTGCTATTATAGGTTAGATATAACTAACTAATTGCTTTATGAGGTTGCTTATTTATGAAAATAGTTCAATTTAAAGATGTTACAAGGACATATGTAACAGGAGATCATACACAGGACGCTCTGGCTCATGTAGATCTGGAGATCGAAGGCGGGAAGTTTGTGGTCATTCTCGGCCCGTCTGGAGCCGGCAAGAGCACCTTCCTTAATCTCCTCGGCGGTCTTGATAATCCTACAAGCGGAACGATAATCGTGGACAATACTGATATTTCCACGCTTTCAAGCGATGAGCTGGCAGATTACAGAGCGGCTAAAGTGGGCTTTGTATTTCAGTCATATAATCTGATCCCGACACTTACCGTTCTGGAAAATATTTCACTTGTAGAAGAGATAGCACCGGATCATATGAGTGCGCAGGAGCTTCTGACTGAAGTAGGGCTTGCTGATCACGCCCATCAGTTCCCGCATGAGCTCTCAGGCGGCGAGCAGCAGAGAGTATCTATATGCAGGGCGCTGGCAAAGAACCCTAAGATCCTGCTCTGCGATGAACCTACCGGCGCGCTCGATTCAGAAACCGGCGTAGTTGTGCTCAAACTTCTCCTTAAGATGGCAAAGGACTACGGAAAGACGATAATCATCGTTACCCATAACCAGAATATAGCTAAGATGGCCGATATTGTCATCCACATAAGGAGCGGCAAGGTCACCTCTGTAGATGAGCAGCTGCATCCGTTATCGGCGGAAGAGGTGGACTGGTAATGCTTAGACGAAAACTTTTGAGAACCGCAAAGGTATATAAAGTTCAGTTCATTTCCATGATACTTCTGATCGCGCTGGGGATCGGAGTTTTCGTGGGATTCAACGCTGAATGGGTAACTATCGGCAAGGACACAGATGCGTTCTTTAAGGACTGCGGTTTTGCCGACTACAGGATAGTGGATGAAGACGGGATCTCATCTGCCGATGTAGATAAGATAAGGGACATAGAAGGAGTATCAGGTGTCAGCAGATTCCTTTCCGTAAATGCCGATGTCAAGGGCTCATCTGATCAGCTCGCGCTTACGATAACAGAGAGCGAGCATACGTCGGGCTTTGTTCTGACGGAAGGAGAGGATTATGACAGATGGGATGCTGAAAGCTTCTGGCTGATGGATAAGTATGCCGAGCTGAACGGAATAAAGCCGGGAGATAAGCTGACTGTCACTTTTGAGGACCTGGAGTTTACAGGCACTGTCAAAGGCCTGATAGAGTCTGCGGAATATCTTATATGCGTTCGTGACGAATCCCAGGTTATGCCTGATTTCAATACATACGGATATGTATATGCCTCGCCGGCTATGCTCAGAAAGGTGATTGAACAGCAGGTAAGGGAGGAAGAGCCGGATATCGATGACGATGTCATGAGCATCGCTGTCAAGGAAGTGTGCGACGAGACTTTCTGCCAGGTCAATGTCAATTCATCCATGGATAAGGAGGAGATACAGGCTGCTGCAGACAAAGCTCTGGGACGCACACTGCTGATACTGACAAAAGATGAGAACATATCGTACTCAGAGTCCAGAGGAGAAATGAACGAGGGCAGAACGATGGGAGCGGTACTGCCTGTGCTCTTTCTTGCGATAGCGATACTGACGATGATAACCACAATGAACAGGATCACTATCAGTGAGAAGACTCAGATAGGCACCCTCAAGGCGCTCGGGTTCAGAGATAAGAGGATTGTACGGCACTATACTTCATATGCTGTGATCATTTCACTGACTGGTGCGGTGCTTGGCATGGTATTGGGCTATCTTATCTGCAAGATGGTGATGTCACAGGACGGCATGATGGGTACTTACTTTGTTATGCCTGACTGGACAGTACACATCCCTGTGTGGATATGGGCGATAGTTCTGGCGATAGTCATGCTTACTATCTTCATAGGCTATCTGTCAGTAAAGGATCTTCTGCGCGGGACAGCAGCAGAGACTCTGCGTCCATATACTCCGAGGCACATACACAGGCTTCTTCTCGAAGGAACAGCGATCTGGCGCAGGATGAGATTCGGCACAAAGTGGAACCTGAGAGATATATTCCGCCATAAGTCACGCAGCGCCATGTCATTTATCGGAACCTTCGGCTGCATGCTGATGCTCGTGGCGTCGTTCGGAATGAACCAGACGATGAACAACTTTCTGGATACCTTCTATGACGGGACTGCAGTTTATGCGTCCAAGATCTTCATGTCATCGGATGCTGATAATAAAGATGCAGTAAAACTTGCTGAGGAGCTTGAGGGGGATTACAGTGCTTCCGTGAGTGCAAAGGCCGGAGACAAAACGGTTTCAGTCGATGTTTATAATATCACCCACGGAATGTACAGATTCATAGATAAAGACTCGAATATCATCCCTCTGCCTGAAGAAGGCGCTCTCATCTGCAAAAGACTTGCAAGGGACTTTGACGCGAAGCCGGGAGACATCGTGACAGTAGAGCCGTACGGCACGGATGAAAGCTATGACATACTGATAAGCGGCATCAACGGATCACTTACGGAGAGCATCTCCATGACGGAGGAGTATGCGGAAGCGATTGGTCTGACTGAAAGCGAAGAATACAGAATAAACAGCGTGTATACCATGACCGCCAAGGATCAGATCGCTGCCAGGGGAGATATTACGAGCATCCAGAGCAAACAGGACATCATAGACTCGTTCGACGCGTTCATGAAGATCTTTTATTTCTTCATTATCGTTCTCATAGTTGCGTCGGTGCTGCTGTGCCTGATCGTACTGTACAACCTCGGGATCATGAGCTACATGGAGCGCTACCGTGAGATGGCGACACTTAAGGTGCTGGGTTTCAGGAATAAGGCGATCGGACGTCTTCTTATATCCCAGAATCTCTGGATATCCGTGGCCGGTACTCTGCTGGGCATTCCTGCCGGGATCTGGGCGCTGAACTATCTGATGAACCTGCTGGCAGGCGAATATGAGATGGAGACTGTGGTCGGGCCGGTGAGCATATTGCCTGCAACAGCTCTGAATCTCGGAGTCGCTGTGATAGTAGGCCGTATGATAGCAAGGAAGAACCGAAAGATAAACATGGTTGAAGCTCTTAAAGGGACAGAATAAAACAATATGATCAGCGTCCCTGAAAAATAGTTACAGCATCCTGAAGCACCTGCCTGATCTGGATCATTGTATTCTTTCCGGCAGGTGCTTTTATGGTATTATATTACAGTAAACAAAAGGTCAGCCGGGTGATCAGCATAGAAGGGGCGGAAGGGCAATGAAAGGAAAAACAAAGCGTTTTCTGAGTTTTTTTATACTGCTGCTTTGTGTTATGGCAATTTCATCGTGCTCGTCTGCTGATAAAAAGACCGCACTGAAAGTGATCATCGTTTCTAAATTTGAGATCGAAGAGATGAGCGGGGATTTTCCCGGTGAAGCACAGCTTTTCTATAAGGAATACTGCGATGGCTGCATGGAGACTGAGATCCCGCACATGCCTCCTACCGGACAGTTCTATGTTAATGAGAAGAATGGCGCAGGTATTCTTATCACCGGTTCCGGTAAGACTGCGGCCGGACTCTCGCTTTCTGCGGTTCTGTCATCCGGTCTTTATGACTTTTCCGATACATACATCATATCTGTCGGGTGCGGAGGAGGGAACGCGGAATACTGCACACTGGGTGATGTGATACTTGAAACTGCAGCGTGCGACTATGATCTGGGACACCACGTGGATACACATGAAAAGTCGGAAAGCAACGACCGCATCATGTGGTTCCCTGATGATTCCTTTAAGGATTATGAGTGCAGATTTTTCAATGACGGTCTTTGCGAAAAGGTCTTTCAGCTGATCAAAGACTGTCCTCTCCGGACGACCGAAGAGGCAAAGGCTGTCATTAAAGAAAACTTTCCGGACAGGGATGAAGCAGACATTCTGCCGGCTGTAAAGAAAGGTACGGCGCTTACCGGTGATAATTTCTGGAAGGGGATCTACGGCCATGAAACGGCAAAGTACATCGCGAATCATTATGAATGCCCCGATCCGTATGCAGTGACAGAAATGGAAGATGTTGCGATCGCAAATACGGCGGCCTGTTACGATATGGCTGACCGGGTCATTGCTCTCAGAGCCATAGTAAATATGGACCTTTTCCTGAAAGGCGAGACCCCTGAGAGCACCTGGGGCGAATATGACGGTTATAATAATAAGGTGAAGGAAGAGAATTCAGAGACCCTGGATATATTTGAACCTGCCATGCACAACCTGTTCGATGCCGGAAGCATCATAATCGACAGCATACTGGAAGGGAATATAGGTGAGTAAAAGATGAAAATACTGGATAAGTATTACAATAAAGATTATTCTCAGATAGCGTTCTATGTGGTGAAGACTGCACTGGAGATCTTTGTTCTGGGTCTGATCATATATTACCTGGCAGGCAAGACAGGAACAGCGCTCTCTTTTATTTCGGGAGTTCTTAAACCGCTGGTGCTCGGGCTTGCGCTGACATACCTGCTGACTCCTGTCGTCACAAAGCTTGAATCCAAAGCATTTGCTTCGTTTAAAAAGCCTAAGACCGGAAGACTTGCTGCAGTGATACTGACATTTGTCATAGTGCTGGCGGTACTGTTTTTCATTCTCGGGATCATAGTCGTTACGATCACCAGGAGCCTGTCAGCATTCAACCTGGAGGATATCAAACTTCTGCTGATCGGTCTGGCGGACCAGTTCTCGAAATTCTGGTCTACCATAGAGAAAACGCTGGCAAGCATGAATATCAGCCTGGGCAGCGCCGGGGATTTTCTGAGCGGTATCTTCAACGGCGTCAAGGATGGGGCCTCTACGCTGCTGTTCGCTGCGATCTTCGCCATTTATTTCCTGATCGATGACAGCATTGCCACATACTGGAGCGGGATCCTGGATGCATTTACAAGCGCAAAGACAAGAGAAAAAATGAAAGCTTTCGCCTCTGATGCAAACAGAGTGTTTTCCGGATATATAAGAGGGCAGTCCCTGGACGCGCTTCTTGTCGGAGTGATGGTGTCGCTTGCGATGCTCATAGCGGGGATCCCTTATGCGCTGGTCATCGGCATCCTGACAGGGATCGGAAACCTGGTGCCTTATGTCGGCCCTGTAGTCGGTTTCGGCTCATTGATAATCGTGTCTCTTGCAGACGGCTCAATAGCAAAGCTTATTATAGGAGCTGTCATTCTGGCTGCAGTCATGTTTATTGACGGCAATGTCATCAATCCGAGGATGCTCAGCAGTAATGTTGAAGTGCATCCTGTGCTGGTCATCGTTGCTCTGCTGGCCGGAGGCAAGGTAGGAGGTGTAGTGGGAATGCTTATAGCTGTGCCGGTAGCAGCCCTACTGGAACTGCAGTTTGAGAAATATGTCGAAAAAAGAAAACGTGCAAGAGAGACAGCCGCGGCAGAGGATAAGCCGCTGACTTAGAAGAACCGGAGCATATCATGGAAACAAAATATTATATCGTTATGCGCATCGACGGTGATTACGCATGGCTGAAGAGAACCGATACGGATAAGGATGAGGAGCCGGTATTCATTGCCCGCGCTCTTCTTCCTGAAGGGATCGATGAGGGGACAAAACTCAAAAGCGAGTTTCTTCAGTATGAGATCGTCTGAACACAATGTGCTGCAGATATTATTATGAGGATTTTGAAATAGAGCTGAGGGAGCTCATGAAAGCTGAGATGGTAGTTAAGCTGTCCGGTCTTCCGTCGATGGAAAGCGGTAAGAGGGACATATGCCCGTCTCAGTCTGCTGTTGTGATACACAGTGACAGCAGGAGAAAGGGCTTTGGGGACAGCGTGATCGGCGCGTCTGAAATGAAATGGGGATTTTCAAATCCTGTGAATAAGGGGCTGATCATCAATGCCAGAGCAGAGACCGCAAGAGAGAAGAAGACATTTGCGGACAGCATTGCCGTAAGACGCTGCGTCATACCTGCGAGCGGCTTTTACGAGTGGGACAGGCACAGGGCGAAGTATAGATTCACTTCGCCGGAAGGAGGGCTCCTTTTACTTGCCGGTTTCTACCGCGAGGAGCAGGGGGTGCCAAGATACACTATCCTTACTACGGAGGCAAACGGTTCAATGATAAAGGTCCATGACCGCATGCCGGTCATGATCGGCAGAAATGAGATCAGACCGTGGATCGAAGATGACGCCAGACTGCCTGATTTTCTCAGCAGGGAGCAGGTGCCGCTTGCGTGTGATCAGGAATCCGGTCAGATAAGCTTTATGTTTGAATGACAGAAAACCATGCCCTGACGCAGGATGTTTTGTTTAAAATACCAAAAGGATAGGCCGTAAGCGTTGACATAACGCGTAATTAATAATAAAATGCCTACAATTGAGATAGAGGACGCGTCAAGTCATCAGTAGTGATCCCGTTCAGCAATGCAGTGCAGGGAAGAGCGAAAGGGGCTGACGCCGAAGTGATGCCGGGGCTGCATCCGGGCTGATCTGGGCGGACGTAATAAGATACGGACGACTGTCGCGAATACGCGGAGCGCTATCCATGATAAGCAATCAGAGTTTTGTTTTGATTTGTCATGAGCAGCTGATCCGTGTCAGCTGCTTTTTTAATCAGCACAGTCTCTGGAGTATCTGAACGATAGCCTCATCTCATTCTTGGACCATTATTCAAAATGAGGAGGTAAAAACAATGGCAAGAACCAACACTATTTTCGAAGGAGTCGCTACAGCTCTCATCACACCTATGACAGAGGACGGAGTCAATTTCGATCAGTTCGGAGCTCTGATCGACTGGCAGATCGAATCCGGGATCGATGCTCTCGTTATAGCCGGCACAACAGGTGAAGGCTCAACACTTACGGATGAAGAGCATAAGGCGTGCATCAGCTTTGCAGTAGAGAGATCAAACGGAAGAGTTCCTATCATCGCGGGCACGGGCTCCAACCACACTGAATACGGAAAGCAGCTCACCAAGTATGCCAGCGATGCAGGCGCAGATGCATGTCTGATCGTTACATCGTACTACAACAAGGCTACGCAGAACGGTCTGGTCAAGCTCTTCAAAGAGTATGCAAGTGTCAGCAATGTTCCTATCATTGCATATAATGTTCCTTCGAGAACTGGACTCAACATAGAACCATCCACATATGTAAAGCTCGCGGATATCGACGGTGTAGCTGCAATCAAGGAAGCTAACTCCAACATCTCCAAGATCGTAGATACATTTGCGCTTGCGGGCGACAAGCTCGATGTTTACTCGGGCAACGACGACCAGATAGTGCCGTTCCTCTCGATGGGAAGCAAAGGCGTCATCTCGGTTCTGTCCAATGTAATCCCTGCAGAGACACGCGAGATCTGCACAAGATTCTGGAACGGGGATGTAGCGGGAGCTGCAGCGCTTCAGTGCAAGTACAATGAGCTGGTAAAGGCACTCTTCTGCGAGGTCAACCCTATCCCTGTAAAGGAAGCTCTGGCAATGATGGGATGGTGCGATCCTATCATCAGATCGCCGCTGTACCGTATGGAAGAGGCAAACCTGGAGAGACTCCGCAATGCCATGGTCGATCTCGGTATCATTGAGGGTTAGCAGAGGAAGGATCCGGTTATGAAAGTGATAATTAATGGCAGCGACGGTGCGATGGGCACAATACTTGCCCGCACCATAGCTCAGACAGACGACATGGAGGTGATCGCCGGTGTGACTCCTACGGGAGCTGACGGTGCATACCTCACTCTGGATGCCTATCAGGGTCCGGCAGACATGGTCATCGATTTTTCGCATCATACTGTCACGACCGAACTGATGGACTATTGCGTAAAAAGAGGGCTGCCTGCAGTTGTCTGCACAACAGGGCAGACTGATGAGGAGATGGCATACATCGCGAAGGCGGCTGAAAGCATTCCTGTTTTCAAGTCAGCAAATATGTCTGTAGGAGTTGCACTTGTTGCAAAGCTCGTAAAGGAAGTGGCCGCGAAGTTCGGCGCCTGCGACATAGAGATCGTGGAGACACATCACAACAGAAAGGTCGATGCACCGAGCGGCACCGCCATAATGCTGGCAGATGCAGTGCGTGAGGCAAGGCCTGAGCTCCACTACAACCTCGGAAGATCGGGTATGGCAAAGCGCGAGCCTGATGAGATCGGCATAAGCGCCATAAGAATGGGTAACATTGTCGGAACGCATGAGGTGATGTTCGGCACAAATACACAGACGATCAGCGTGACACACCAGGCTCATGACAGGGCTCTGTTTGCAGACGGAGCGGTTGCGGCAGCGAGATTCCTTGCAGGACAGCCGGCAGGGCTTTATAACATGGACGACCTGCTTGCAGACTGAAGCGTAAAGATAAAGGGGATCAGCTATCATATGTCTGCAGGTATGAGGGACCGGAGAATAACATTTAGGGGGTAAAACTAATGATAAAAATCGGTATCGCAGGGTACGGAAATATTGGAAGAGGTGTTGAGGCTGCTGTTACCCGCTCCCATGACATGGAGCTTGTAGCTGTATTCACAAGGAGGGATCCTTTATCGGTGCATACAGTTACCGGAACACAGGTGCTGGCATATGATCAGATGGACAGCATGAAGGACGATCTGGATGTTGTTATCATCTGCGGAGGTAGCGCTACTGACCTGCCATGGATGACTCCTGAACTTGCATCAAAGTTCAATGTGATCGACAGCTTTGACAATCATGCCAACATACCTGAGCATTTTGCAAATGTGGATGCGGCAGCATCGGCTGCAGGCAAGGTCGGCATCATATCATGCGGCTGGGATCCGGGATACTTCTCGCTTGCCAGGATACTGGCAGATTCGGCGCTTCCTGAAGGCGACAGCTATACATTCTGGGGACGCGGAGTCAGTCAGGGGCATTCAGACGCAATAAGAAGGATCGAAGGCGTGAAAGATGCCAGACAGTATACAGTGCCGGTAGAGGCAGCTGTGGAAAGCGTAAGGAACAACGAGCATCCTGAGTTCACTGCACGTCAGATGCACCTCAGGGAATGCTGGGTAGTGGCAGAGGACGGAGCTGATAAGGCAGCCATTGAAGAGGCGATCAAGACAATGCCTAACTATTTTGAGCCTTATGATACGACTGTCACATTCATTACGCAGGAGGAGCTCGACAGAGACCACAGCGGACTTCCGCACGGCGGAAGTGTCATCAGAAGCGGCCGTACCGGGCTCGACAGCGAATTCGACAACACGGTTGAGTTCACTCTGAATCTCGACTCCAATCCGTTCTTCACGGGAAGCATACTGGCAGCCGCGGCGCGGGCTGCATACAGGATGAACAGTGAAGGGCAGAGCGGAGCCAGGACTCTCTTCGATGTGCCGCCGGCATATCTCTCGCATCACACAAGGGAAGAACTTCTCGCGCACATGCTTTAACAAGCAAAGCAAAGGTGAAACTATGTTATATGATAACCTGACCGTAAATGAAAAAGGCCATCTGGCCATAGGCGGACTTGACGCTGAGGATCTCGCTGCAGAATTCGGCACGCCGCTGTATGTGCTTGATGAGGAAGTGATCCGCGCCAACTGCAGGACTTATGTCAATGCTATGCATGAGTGCTTCGGGCCTCAGTCTGCTCCGCTCTATGCGAGCAAGGCGCTGTGCTTCAAGGGCATTTACCCTATAGTGCAGTCCGAAGGGCTTTGCGTGGATGTCGTGTCGCCGGGTGAGATATATACTGCTCTCGCTGCAGGCTTCCCTGCATCAAAGATGTTCTTTCACGGCACAAACAAGACTGACGCGGACATCGAATACGGCGTTAAAAGCGGGATCGGATACTTTGTAGTCGATAATCTCAATGAGCTGGAGGTCCTTAACAGAACTGCGGAAGCAGCGGGCGTCAAGCAGAAAGTGCTGCTGAGGCTCACCTGCGGGCTCGATCCTCATACACTTGAGGCAATCAACACAGGCAAGGTGGATTCGCAGTTCGGCGTTCCTATCGATACAGGGCAGGCGTTTGGATTTGTAAAGGCTGCTCTTGAGTGCAGCAATGTGGAAGTTGCGGGATTCCACAGCCATGTAGGCTCTCAGATATTCGAGAGCGACTCATTCAATCGGCAGGTGGAGATACTGACAGGCTTTGCAGCTAAGATAAGGGACGAGCTGGGATATTCGATCAGGGTACTGAATATCGGCGGAGGATTCGGAGTCAGGTATACGGAGAAAGATCCCGTATCGGACATCCCTGCAAGGATCAGAGAAGTCGCGGATCATCTGAACGCCGCGCTTGAAAAAAATGATTTTGCTCTGGACGCTGTCTTCATGGAGCCGGGGCGCAGTATCGTGGCTGATGCGGGAGTTACGCTGTATCAGACAGGCGGCGTCAAGGAGGTAAAAGGTTACCGCAATTATGTAACAGTCGACGGCGGCATGACTGACAATCCGAGATACGCTTTGTACAAATCGGAGTATACGGTGCTCAACGCGAGCAGGGCAGGTGAAAGTGCGGACTACGAATGCACGATCGCCGGCAGATGCTGCGAGAGCGGTGACCGCATCGCTGAAAACATCTGCATGGCCAGACCGGAAAGGGGAGATATCATCGCGGTGCTCACTACAGGAGCTTATAACTATGCGATGGCATCTAACTACAACAGGGTCCCGAGACCGGCAATGGTGATGATCGCAGACGGAAAAGCGCGCTTAGTCGTAAAGCGTGAGAGCTTCGAAGACATGATGCGTAACGAATTATGACCGTTTTTTCAAATGAAAAGTGAACGAAAAATCAGCTATATGCATGAGATATAACAATAGAAAAGCCCCGGTTTTAAATCGGGGCTTTGTCTGTGGTCCGGGCTGACACATGTATGATGTGTCAGCCCTTTTTTATGCAGGTCAATCTGACCCTATAGAAGGAAAAACTATTTTCTGCCGGTCACTCCGAATGCGCTGAGGTCGTACCATGCAGGAATGATCTTAGGCATTACTTCATCAGGATCAGCCTTTTCGCAGAACAGGCTGTTTCCGAGGAAGAGATTGTTGTTGGAGTATCCTGCTCCGATGATGGTCTCAACAGGCAGCTCTGCCCATGGATCATCAACGCTTGATTTCAGCTCGAAGTCCTCAACGAATGCAGGTATCCAGCCTGTGTACTCGTACTGGCACAGCACCTTGGTGAGGCATGTGCTGAACTTTGAACCGCCATTCTCATCAGGGATCTGATCGAAGTGGAAGTAGTATCCGAAGCCCTTTGTCTCCTTGCCAGGTGCAGGTGCCTGCATGATAAGGTGCATCATCGGATGGTTGTATTCGCCGAGTCTCAGCTTCATGTTGATGAGCTGTGTGCCTCTTCTTGCTACGCTGACATCGACTTTGCCCTTCTCATCATCCTTTCTGATGACGAATTCAGCATCGACTTTCTTAGGAATAGCCAGTACATCGCGGCCGAGGGCTGTTGCCATCTCAGCGCCCTGGCCTCCGAGCACGAGGCTGATGCAGTAAAGTCCGAGCTGGCCCTTGTATGTTGCATAGACACCGAGGATAGATTCGTAGTAGTTATCCGCGAATGTAGGCTCGTTGATGTGGTTGGCCGATACATAAACAAGAGGCAGTGCATATGGCTCGAGAGGAGCAGGCAGTATCCTTCTGATAGCTTCAGGGTTGGTAGCGTACAGCATGTATACGCCTTCCTGCTTCTTCATAGCGCAGTCCTTTGCAAACGCAGCCATCTTCTCAGGCGGTGTCACGAAGCTTGGCTTTGGAGCCCTGAACAGCTCAGCGCCGACATCATAACCGCTCCTTGTAGCAGGCCCCATGGTTCCGTCCTTGATTGCTGAACCCACCAGCTTTACGCATATGCCTTTCTCCTCAAGGGCAGCCTTGAGACTTTGATCAGGCTTGTAGCCAAGCGACATTACTACTGCATCGCATGCGATCTTTTTCTGCTCGCCTGTTTCGACGTTTTCAATGCATACACCGTCAGCCTCAACAGCCTTCAGAGCGTTCTTGAACTCGAAACCGATATCCATCTTTTTGATCCTGCCCATAACATCGATTACGTTGGCGATGTAGGCTGTAGGAGCAGGGCGGTCCACCATGTCAACTACTGTGACTTGGATACCCTTTTCACCGAGGAACTCAGCAGCTTCAAGTCCTGTAAGACCGGCGCCGATCATTGCAACATGCTTGCCTGTGAGATCGACCTTGCCTGTGAGCGCTTCCTCTACCGTGAATACGTTGGCGCCGTCGGCACCCGGAATGCTCTTAGGAACGATGCTCTTTGAACCTGTAGCGAGAACGACTGCATCAGGATTCATAGCAGCGATATCGTCAGCTGTTACTTCCTTGCCGAGCTGTACATCCACGCCGAGCTTGCAGAGCTGTGTGCCCATGTAGTCGATGTAGTTCTGCATTCTTTCCTTGAGAGGAGGCAGCTTTGCCAGGTTGATCGTTCCGCCGAGTTCTTCCTTGCGGTCAACCAGAGTCACCTTTACGCCTCTCTCTGCGAGAGTCTTGGCAGCCTGCATTCCGCCAGGGCCGCCGCCGACTACTACAGCGCACTTTCCGCCTGTAACCGGCTCAAGGTCACCGAGCCTGAGCTCTCTGCCCATGCGAGGGTTGACAGCGCACTGGAACGGCTGGAGCTGTGCGTTGATGGTAAGAAGTGTCTCGAAGCAGCGCAGGCAGTTGATGCACTTGTTGAGCTCATCGATGCGGCCTTCCTGTACTTTGACGCCCCATTCAGGCTCTGCAAGCCATGTTCTTCCGAACTCTGCGAAGTCGTATACGCCTTCTTCCATGAACTGAGCAGCGATCTCAGGACTTCTGATTGCAGCTACAGCCATTACCGGGATATTCACTGCATCCTTTACAGCCTGGATCATAGGTCTTCTCCAGCCTTCAGGGAATGATGTAGGCTCGATCGCCCAGTTGAGTGTTTCATATATACCGCAGCTTACATCGATGAAGTCGATGCCGACCTCTTCGAAATACTTAACGATCTTAACGCCTTCTTCAAGGTCGATGAACGGCTCAGTTACGCCGTTGTGCGCGAGCATCTCATCTACAGAGAGTCTCATTCCGACCGGATAGTCAGGGCCGCACTTCTCGCGGATCTTTTCGATGATCTCTTTTACGAAGCGCATCCTGTTCTCGAAGCTTCCGCCGTACTCATCCTCACGGAAGTTAGTGTATGGAGAGAGGAACTGCTCGAGAAGATATCCGTGAGCGCAGTGGAGCTCGATACCGTCGATGCCGGCTTTCTGGCATCTCACGGCACCGTCGCTGAACTGCTCGATCAGCTCAAGCACTTCGTCATGTGTCAGAGCTCTGGTAGGCTGCTGGGAGTACAGGCATACTCTGTCAGAAGCGGATACGCAAGGCTGGCCGCCGATCAGTCTGGAAACGCCTTCTCTGCCAGGGTGGTGCAGCTGGATGAAGATCTTCGATCCATGCTTGTGGATCGCTGCGGCAAGCTTTGCAAGACCTGCAATGTGGCGGTCCTTTGTGACCGAGAGCTGTCTGAATGAGCCTGCGCCTGTCGCGTCATTGACACGGCAGATCTCCGGCATGATCAGTCCGCAGCCGCCCTTGGCTCTCTCTTCATAGTAGGCGATCATAGCGTCTCCGCAGGAACCGTCGAGCTCAGCCAGATTGCTTCCCATCGGGGACATGACGAGCCTGTTCTTCAGCTCGACATTACCGATCCTGCCTTTCTGGAATAGAATATCGTACATAAATACCTCCTTGTCCCATCAGGTGTTACTGCTTGATGTTGTGATCAATAGGAATGAGTTCAGGGTTCTTTCTTGCCAGCATGTTCTCACAGCGGAGCTGTATGTACTTGTCATAGTGCTCATGTGTGATGATATAGAGCTGGTCATCCTCGATAGCCTTGAATACTATAGGACCCGACTCATCGATAGCGCGTCCGGTCTTGATGTAGTATGCTGCTGCTCCCTGCATTGCCTGGTGGTACTTGCTCCCGTAGTACGGATCTTCGATCTTGTACTTATCCTGCTTGTACTCCTCGGAGTGATCCAGATGCGTCTGAATGAATCCAGGGCAGTACGCGCTCATGTGGATGTCGGCACCGGCATCAGCGAGGTCATAGTATACAGATTCTGTCAGAGCCAGTGCGCCGAACTTGGATGACTGATATGCGGCAGCACTCTTTGAAGTGAACGTGCCCGCAGCGGAGCATGTGTTGACGATATTGCAGTGAGTTCCCTGTTTCATCATGATAGGAATGACCTCATGCATGAAGTAGATGTGGGATTTGAGGTTGGTGTCGATGATCCACTCGTATTCGATCGGCGGGACTGCCCATACCGGACCGAATGTGGCTACTCCTGCGTTGTTCATCAGAAGGTCGATCTGTCCGAACTCTTCCATGACTTTTGCAACAACGCATTTAACCTGCTCATACTCAGTGACATCACAAGGGAAGAGAAGGACCTTCTCAGCTCCGAGCTCCTCGGCGAGAGGAGCGATCTCCTTAAGGGCATCTTCCATAATATCTACGGCTGCGATCTTCATGCCGCGCTGTGCGGCCTGCTTTACGAATTCTTTTCCGAATCCGTGAGCAGCACCCGTTATAAGGGCGACTCTGCCTTTAAAATCTTTCATTTCTGATCTACCTCCTGTGCATCAGTATTCATAGAATCCTTTACCGAAATTAACGCCTTTTTCACCGCGGTCAATCTTCTCCTTCAGGAGCTGACCTATCTTGTATTCTGTTGTTCCTTCCTGCTGTGCAGCCGGTTTCATCTGGTTGATGTTGTAGGCTGTCTCAAGGCCGACTATGTCGAGGACCTGGAACGGCCCTGCAGGAGCACCTGTTGCGAGCCTCCATGTAAGATCAATTGTCTCAGGATCAGAAACACCGTTTGCCCACAGTCCCTGCGCTGCGCTGAGGAAAGGTACAAGCATCGAATTGAGGATGTATCCCGGCTGCTCTTTGTGGAGCTGGAGCGGAACCATTCCGATATCAGCAGCAAAAGCAACTACCTTCCGGAATACTTCCGGATCCGTTCCGGCGTGTCCCATTACCTCAGCAGTGTTGTTTTTCCAGATCGTGTTTGCAAAATGAAGCGAACAGTACTTCTCAGGACGTCCGGTATATTCAGCGAACATGCTTGGAAGAAGTGTTGAAGAATTTGTGACGAGAATCGTGTCCTCATCGAGAAGATCCTTCATTGCAGTGTAAACACCAATCTTTGCTTCCGGGTTCTCGGACATGGACTCTATGACTATGTACGCATCCTTGACAGCGGCTGCCATGTCGAGCTCTATGTGCACATTTTCAGCAAATCTCTTCTTTGCGTCTTCGGCCATTTTGTCGATTTTCTCGGCTGTCATGCTGTTCCAGTCACGGATCAGTCCCTTTGGATACATGAAAGCGCCCATAGGGTTGTCGATCAGAGCCTTGGCTTTCAGCAGATCTTCAAGCATGAGAGCAGAGTATCTTTCTATCTTAGGCTGTGTTCTTCCGATGGAACTCTCGGATCTGAGCCAGAATGTCGTATCGAAACCCTGATACGCACACATGAGACCAATCTGGGTTCCCAGCACACCGCCGCCTGCAACTACAACTTTCTTAACATCCATTACTGATACCTCCTTAACCGGTATGTTTCTGAAATACTGCTTCAGCTCATTCGAGCCCCAGATCTTCCTTAATAGGCTTCCACCAGAGGAAACCTCTGAGCAGACACTGTGGAAGAGCTTCTTTTACAGGAATATCAGCAGCTGCAGCTACCTTGCGTCCTACAAGAAACCATTCTGCTGTGTGCATTGCACAGAGCAATGCTGCGCATCCAAATATACACTTTGCAATCTTTTTCATATGTCACCTCATTAAATCCAGGCAATGACTTGTCATCTTATCTAATTATGTGTTTATGCGTGCATACTGCACAATATTCATCGTCACCAAAACATAGGGGAGCAATTGTCACACTTGCACAAAAGACAGGTGCGGAGAACAAAAAGGCAAAAAAAGGATGCTCCGTATGTGAAGCATCCTTATGAACGATTTGTGCAGGTGTATCAGTTTTGTTATGAATGAAGGCCCTTTCCCGACCAGGTCCTCCTCTGGTTGATGACATTACTGATTGCAAATGACAGCCTGAGCCTGAAACCCGTATCCGTATCCGAGAGATCAATATCACACAGATCCTCTATACGGTGCAGCCTGTAAATAACACTGTTTCTATGAAGGAAAAGAGCATCTGCTGTATCTGTAGTGCTGCAAGCACATTTCAGGTAGGTATAAAGTGTCAGCTCCAGCTGTGTGCCATTGTTGCTGTCATAGTCTGACAGTATAGGAAGAGCAGGGTGCAGATATCTGCTGAGGTCCTCCCGTTCGGAAACGGTCCTGAACATGGCATATATTCCGTAATCTTCAAAGGTATATATACCCAGATCAGGATCGAGCATGATTCCCATTTCAAGTGCATCGTGAGCTTCATCATAATGGGACTTGAGTGTTGAAATGTCGGAAAACGGTAGGCTGACTCCTATTTTTGTTATGCATTCCGCAGGGAAGGCGGAAAGCACAAGACCTACCTTCTGAAGAATGTCCTGGCTGCCTATAATGATGGCACTTCGCCGCCTTCCAATGACATGACAGCCTGGCAGAATTGTTGTCATGCTCTCTGTCAGAATGCCCTCCTGAGGGAAAATGGACTGATTGCCTGTAGCGCGGCAGTAGAGCACCTGCATCTTGGAAGGGAAGCTGAGATTCATATACGCCTCCGGAAGTGCAGATGCGTCTGCGCCAATGACCAGATTGTACAGGAAGCGGTGGTAATCGCTGGTCATGTACAGATAGCTTGGCTCATATTTCATAACGGCATAACCCAGAACACCGCTGAGTACTCTGAGCATATCAACATGTTCAACCCTGTAGGAATCATATCCCTCTATGACAATAAGAAATCCTATCCAGATGTCACGGCAGTATACCCGGCACGAGAACTTCTGGAAAGGGGATGAGGTGCAGGATACTTCTATGGGCATCATCGTGGAATCCGCCATCTGTACGGATTTGAGCGATCTGACTGCCTTGATGAATTCATAGTCACAGTATCCCTGTTCGATATTGTGTTTCCATAACTCGTCGGTAACAGGAATCTGGGTAGAATAGCTGAGGATACGGAAATCCCTGTCGATGAAGACCAGAGAGGCTCCGAATGACTGGGATGCTATGTCTATAAGTGCGTCTACATTGCGGACAAGATCGAGAGTCCGCATCATCGATTCGTAATAACCATCCTTGTGAGAATCGATGATCAGCTGAAAAGCACTGTTGAAAATAAAGCCGAAATCGACTTCAGGGATAACTGCTATACTTCGCCCTGAAGTGGACAGGCCTTCAATGTTTTCAGCATCAGTTATTATGCACTGCGGAGGCAGTGCAGTAACTCCATTAAGATTATTACTGAAATAAAGTATGCTGCTGCTGAACTCTGTCTGACGGAGATCCATGAATCTGACCTCAGTTATATCCGAAACAGTGTTATCAGCAAGTATTTCTATCGTAGTCAGAGCCTTAAGATGCTCGGCCAGTTCGCTGAATATCATAGTGCGTGTCCTCCTGCAAATAGCGGCTGAATGCTGCAGAAAACGGCATGCTTTTCCACTACACATTAGTGTACGATGCACAACAAGTCAATTGTAATAAATGCCAATGTTAACTATGTGCAGAGTGCATAAATAGCTGATGTTGCTGTAAAACTGCCTGTTCCGGACTGCCCCGTCCAACCATTGGTTACCGTGCACAAATGTCCTTTGTTGTTTTGGATAGGCGTGATAATGCGGCCTGCGGCCGCACCATATAAAATTTACACAGGATAACTTATATCTCCAGCTTATTTTGCCTGCGCTTTTCAGGGAAGAAAGGGGAATTTATGTACGATAAACTATTTGAAAAAGGAAAGATCGGCAATGTCGAGCTTAAGAACAGACTGGTTATGACCCCGATGGGAACCAACCTGGCTAATCTCGATGGTACACCTGGTGCTGCAATGATCAAGTATTATGAAGACAGAGCAGCCGGTGGATGCGGACTGATCATGCCTGAGATCTGCAGAGTCAATGAGAAGACAGGTGCCGGCATGATGAGACAGCTCGCTGCTACCAAGGATTATCACATTCAGGGTATAGCAGAGCTGGCTGCAGCAGTTCACAAGCACGGATCAAAAATTTTCATCCAGCTGCACCACCCTGGCAGAGAAGGTGTATCTTCGCTGATCGGCGGACAGCCATGCGTATCGGCTTCCGACAGAGTATGCAAGGTATCACAGCAGGAGACAAGACCTATGACGATCGATGAGATCCATGAGCTCGTAGGTCAGTTCGGAGATGCTGCTCTCAGATGCAAGAAGGCAGGCGTTGACGGTGTAGAACTGCACTGCGCCCACGGCTATCTGCTTCAGCAGTTCCTCTCGCCATACACCAACTACAGAGATGATGAGTACGGCGGAAACTTTGAGAACAGAATGCGCCTGATCCTTGAGATCATCGCTGACATCCGCGAGAAGTGCGGCCCTGACTTCGTACTCGGCTGCAGAGTATCCGTTATCGAGTTCCTCGACAAGCTCGGATATGAGGGAGACCAGATCAGACTTGAAGATGGTATCAGGATCGTTAAGTGCATGGAAGAAGCAGGCATCGACTTCGTAGACGTTTCCGACGGTCTCTATGAGACAGGAAGCTTCTCGGTAGAGCCTATCTCATTCCCTCAGGGATGGAGAAAGCCGTTCGTCAAGGCAGTCAAGGATTCGGTCAAGATCCCTGTTATTGCTGTATCCGTTATCCGTGAGCCTGAAGTTGCACAGAACTTCCTCGAGGAAGGCGTAGTGGACTTCGTCGGAATGGGCAGAACATGGATCGCAGACGCTGAGTGGGGAAAGAAAGTACAGGAAGGCAGAGTTGATGAGCTCAACAAGTGCATCGCATGCCTCAGATGCTTCGAGTCACTTCTTGCTCTCAACGCACAGGGACTTCCATATGAGTGCGCAGTCAACCCTCGTGCCTGCAATGAGCTCCGTTACGGAGACCTTGAGCCGGTAGTCGGCGAGCACAAGGCTGTAGTAGTAGGCGGCGGTCCCGGAGGAATGTACGCAGCTGCTACACTGGCTAAGAGAGGCGTTGATGTAACGCTCGTTGACCGTCAGGAAGAGCTCGGCGGAACAGTCAACCTCGCTAAGAAACCTCCTCGCAAGGAGAGAATGCAGTGGTTCATCGACTATCTCAAGCAGGATATGGAAAAAGCCGGCGTAAAGGTCTGCCTCGGCAAGGAAGTAACTGTAGACGATATCGCAGCCATGGAGCCTGAAGCAGTAGTACTCGCTACCGGTTCAACTTCGATCTTCCCGTCGAAGATCCCTGGCGTAAACGGTGATAACGTATTTGCTGTAAACGATGTGCTGAACGGCAAGGTAAACCTTGCAGGCAAGAAGGTAGCCATGATCGGCGCAGGACTCACAGGTCTTGAAGCAGGTGAGTATCTCGCTGAGACAGGTGCTGAAGTAACATTCGTAGACATGCTCAAGGTAGCTGCTCCTAATGCTTACAGACTGAATGTAGTGGATGTACAGACAAGGCTTGCTGCACTCGGCGCCAAGTATGAGCTCGGCAATGCTCTCAAGGAGATCACTGCAGACGGCGTCATCGTTGAGAACGTTGATACAAAGGAAGAGAAGAAGATCGATGCAGACGCAGTTGTACTGTCGCTCGGCTATAAGCCTGATCAGTCACTCAAGGCAGGCCTTGAGGAGAGGGGCATCTGCACAAAGGTCATCGGCTCTGCTGTAGTTGACGGAACTATCGCTCCTGCAACACGCGGCGGATATGAAGTAGGCGCGTCACTGTTCAAGGAAGAGCCTCTCAGCTTCAAGATCGGCGACGGACAGTTCAAATCATTCTCGAAGATCAGCCACATGCGCGGACAGGAAGGCACATATGTAGCTTACCTGACACAGCCTGAAGCTATCAGAGAGGTACTGCCTGAACCGCTCGAGCCATTCTCGGTACCGGTTGTAACAGTATCTGCATGCCACATCAAGAACCCTACATTCGCAGACAACTACTATGAGGCTATCCTTGGTGTATACTGCACATACAAGGGCCAGCTCGGCATGTACACCATCTCGCTCGTACTCGGGGGACAGGGTGCAGAGATGGCTACACAGCTCGGCAGAGATAATTCGGCTATCCCTAAGAAGCTTGACGCTGAGTTTGTCATCAGAAAGGACGATGAGACAGGCAAGGTAACTGTAGGTGTCACAAGAAGAGGCACACAGCTCATCGATCTCGAGATGCAGCTCGGCCAGTACAACCATCCGCTCATGCACGTGCTCTATCAGGCACCGGCTCCTGGTGCTGAGACAGCAGGAAGCGGATACTACATCCACTTCGACAGACTGCCTGATGAAAACGGTATGTGGAATTTCGCTAACGTATTCCTGATGAGAAACGTTGTTAAGTACAAATATGATGACTGGAAGCCTGGCTTCGTAACCAGGTTCGAGCTCAAGTCCAGCATTGATGATCCGTGGGGCTGCCTGCCGGTCAACACGATCGTCGGCGGAGCTTATGCTGAGAACAATCTGCTTATCACTGCACTCCAGAAACTGGAGGATGTTGATGCAGAATCCACAATGAAGAAGATCCTGCCTGCATGGTATGACAGGACTGCATTCATGGAAGTCGGACGTAAATAGTTGCTTTATACTGACGGGGGACCGCTTATTGCGGCCCCCTTGGTTTTCAAAAAGGGTTTTTAAATATCACAATACCGGCAAGGGGGGTATTATGAAAGATTTTAAAGGAAGAGTAGCTATCATTACCGGAGCGGCGAACGGCTTCGGAAGAGAATATGTCAAGGAAGCTGCCAAACGCGGAATGAAGATCCTGGCAGTGGACATAGAGGGCGATGAGGTCCAGCTGGTAGGACCTCTGGCACAGGATCTCGGCGCTGAAGAGATCGTATGCATGCAGGCTGATGTATCACTGTTTGAGGACACTCAGAAGGTAGTAAAAACCGCCATGGAAAAATGGGGACAGATCGACCTTCTGATCAACAACGCAGGAACAGGAAAGGGCGGAACCATTTCAAACCTGCCTCTGAGAGACTGGGAATGGATGATGTACGCCAACGTATTCTCACATATCTACATGATGAGACAGGTGATTCCTATCATGATGAAGCAGGGCACACACTGCAACATCCTCAATGTATGCTCGATCGCAGGTCTTATTACAAGCAATGCAATGCCGGGCTACTATTCGACAAAGCACGCTGCTGTTTCGCTGAGCCGTGCTACACGTAACGAGCTCAAGGAGATCGGAGTAGAGAATATCCATCTCAGCATCTTCTGCCCGGGATTCGTACAGACTGACCTGCATCATGCAGAACGCCACAGACCGGCAAGATTCTCTGATCCGACCGATCCGTATTATCAGAGTGAAGAGTTCTTCGCCTCTGAAAAGGCAAGTGAGTATGTTGTTACGACAGGACTGCCTATCGACGGATTTGGCGAAACGTGCTTCAAGGGCATCGAGAACGATCAGTTCTATATCGTGACACATCCGCAGTATGATCCAATCATCAGAAAGGAGATCTACGACAGCGTCAACAATGTCAATCCTGATCTCCGTAATGTCGGCAAGCAGCGTAAGGAATATGAGCCTGGCGACAGGGACCTGACAGGCAGAGTTGCGATAATCACCGGTGCTGCTTTCGGTTTCGGCAAGGAATTCGTCAAGGAAGCTGCCAAGAGAAAGATGAAGATCGCTGCAGTAGATATAATGGCTGACGAGCTTGCAAAAATCGAGGACGTTGCTAAGGAATACGGAGCAGAGGATATCATGCTCATCCCTGCAGACGTATCGCTGTATGAAGAGACTGAAAAAGTCGTTAACGCAGTAATGGATAAGTGGGGACAGATCGATCTCCTGATGAACAATGCAGGCACATGCACACCTGGACCTGGATTCCTTATCCCGCTTCAGGACTGGGAGTGGATCTTCCGCACAAACTATCTGTCACATGTTTACTTCATGAGGCAGGTGATTCCTATCATGAAGAAGCAGGGCACACACTGCAACATCATGAACACATGCTCCGTGGCAGGACTCATCACCAGCACAGGCATGGCGGCATACTATACAACAAAGAACGCGGCAGTAGCTCTGTCGGAATGCATCGAATATGAGATGCAGGAGGCAGGAGCAGACATCCACCTCGGAGTATTCTGCCCTGGTTTCGTACGCACCAGCTTCGATCATGCAGATGAGTACCGTCCGCCTAGATACGCTCATGGTGATGATCCGTACTATCAGAGTGAGGCGTTCGCAAAGGGCAAGGCAGCAGCTCAGTTCGTTATCAGCACCGGCTATCCGATCGAAGGATTCGGAGCAAGAGTCTTTGATGCGATCGAAAAGGATGAGTTCTATGTAGTCACTCACCGTGAATATGATGAGCACATCATTAAACAGGTCGATCAGACAATTGCAAGGGAAAATCCTGAAGTTGCATCGATATCCGATGCTATCAAGGATGTGACCAATCTTCCGGGAGGTCCGCTGAGAGGATATCTGAAAGACTGACACTAGATGTCGATAAATAACGTTATTTCAAAACGTATGCCCTGCAGAATACTGCAGGGCTTTTTTTGATATGGATTATGATAATATTAGTAATGACGAGTATATACTTTTGGGACTGAACAGGCGGTTATGGAATATACGTTTGATCTGAATGAAACACAACAGAATATTCTGGAGAAGTGCCCTGAGTGGACTGAACTGATGAATGTGGTCGAGTTCAAAAACACTCCGTGGGCAGATCCCACAGGATACGGTGACAAGACCGTCTACTACAACGGCCGCAGTATGAGGCAGTTCCCGCAGGACGCGCAGGCATATCTGATCGCGCAGCAGCTGATGCATATACAGCTTGCTCATCAGCAGAGAGGAAAGGGGCGCGACAGCAGGATATGGGACCTTGCATGCGCTGCCGTGGTAAACGAGCTCCTTCTGGCTGACGGCTTTGAACCTCCTGTAAATATCTTCAGGCAAAAGGACGCCAAGAGTCTTAGTGCAGAAGAGATGTACGCGATCCTGTATGAAAAGGCCGAGAGAGAAGATCAGGAATTCAGGGAAGATGAAAAGGCTGAGGAACGATCCGAGGAGCTGACGGTCCTTATCCCGGTGCAGGATGAGGACAGGGATAAGCAGGCGGGAGATATGCCGGGCGCACAGGACCGTGACATAGAGGACCCGGGCCTCGCGCAGGCTGTCGCGGGTCTGTCGGATCTGCTGGAGCCGAGCCTGCAGCTGGACTACGACTGGTTCCCTGCAGACAGGATCCGGGACGGCATCCTCATCGAACAGTTTAAGCCATATCCAGTCCCTCATGCTGAGATCCTTCTGGATACGAGCGCTTCCATAGATAAAGACCTTCTGAGAGCTTTCGTGAGAGCGGTCAGGGATCTTCTGAGGGAGGATGCCGTAGTAAAAGTCGGCTGCTTCGACACTGAGTTTTACGGATTCCAGGAGATCCATTCCGAAAAAGATATATCGAAGCTTGAGATAAAGGGTGCCGGCGGAACGAATTTTGAGACAGCAGTAAAAGCGTTCAGTGGTGATGCGGAAACAAAGATAGTGTTCACTGACGGATATGCGGACATGCCCGAAACGAGATGCGATGCGATCTGGCTCGTGTACAGTGACATGCCGGTGGATCCGCCGGGCGGAAAAGTGATATACGTTAAAAAACCTGAGGAGATAAACAAATATGAAGTCGATTTTCTTATCACATAGGCAGCTGTTTGAAAACGCACTGCCGCTTTTCAGAACAGTAGGGACTACAGCCCAGGCGAGCGATCTTGTACTTGCCACCATGCCTGATGACGGATTCACGATCAGTGAAAACTGCGTAAATTATTTTCTTTCAGGAGAGGACTGCGTAGACAGATTCGGCCGTGATCACAGATACAGTACCTGCGCGGTAAGGCCTGCTCTTCTCCTTGAGCCGGGCGATGAGAAGCTTCTCAGGCACCCGCGTGAGATAGGCGATGTAGTTACGGTCGAGCTGGGATCGTTCCCGTACGCCATGCTCGACAGCTCGATGCGCGACATGGCTGAAAAGCAGTACAGAGAGGGCACTCTGAAGAAGACCGGAATGAGTTATACCATCGCCGGGGAAAAGAGGGATGTCTGCAGGCTCGGCGCCAAGCAGATCATCAGGATCCCGGTCACTGAGGAAACGGTCAACGGATATGTGCAGCTTTCAGACGGAAGCGTTGTAAATTCGTCTGAAGATATCTTTCTCGAGGTGAGACCTATCCGCTGGTACTATGATGAGATCAACAAGCTGCTGGTCTGCGGAAGAGCGCTGTTTTCAGGGCTAAACCGCGAAGAAGCGAAGGAATACCTTGAGGATGCCTTTGTTAAAGAACTGCTGACTGAAGAAGATGAAGAGGCTTCCTCCTCCGCTTCCGGATCTTCCTATCATGTGGAAGAGCATGATGAACTGGACTTGATAAGGGCGTTCGTCAGGGCAGACATCCCGGTATTCATTCATGGGCTGACCGGCGACGGAAAGAGCGACCGTGTAAAGGAAATAGATCCGCAGGTGCTGGACATAGAACTTGTAAATGAGACGCCTGAGACGATCAACGGCCGTGCAGTATACAATGAGACAACGGATGAGATCATCGACATAAAGCCTGTCTGGCTCGTCAAGCTTGAGCGCCTGTGCGAGGACGGCGAGCTTCACATCCTGTTTTTCGATGAGCTTACGAACGCTACGAAGCAGACCCAGGCCGTTATCTTCAAGATCGTACTGGAACGCTTTGTAAACAACCGCTGGCCGCTTCCTGAAAACGCGCGAATAGTCGCTGCCGGAAACGACCGCAATGAATCAAGCGTTGCGCATGACCTTGCCGAGCCGCTGTTCGGAAGATTCGCGCACATATATATCAGGACGACTGTCGAGAACTGGATGCCGTGGGCCGTCAGAAAGAGGATCAATCCATACGTCATGGAGTTCCTGGCTAACAACGATCTCTATCTCAGAACTGCTTATACAGGTTCGGAGGGCTACGCCGATCCGCGCCGCTGGGAGATGGTATCGCGCGTACTCGACAGTTCGGATAACGATTTTGCACTAATTGAGCCTATCGTTGGCCGCGAAACAGCTGAGGCTTTCATAAGATTCTTCCGTGCTCAGGAGGAGATGGCGGACCTCGTTAAGTATACGGATGAGGAACTTGCCCGCATGACGGTTGCCAGGAAGTATCAGATCGCACAGCAGTGCCTGTACGCAGCTTCGGCAAAACCAAAGGAAGCAGAAGAACTTGCTGAAAGGCTCGGAGCTGAGTTTGCGGCCTGGTTCCGGTATGTTCTGGAAAGAAAGAACGGAAGGTAAATAAATATGTATAAGAGGGGTCTTATACTCGAAGGCGGAGCGATGCGCGGGATGTTCACCTGCGGAGTGATCGATGTCTTCATGGAGAACGGGATACGCTTTGACGGCGCAGCAGGCATCTCTGCGGGCGCGACTTTCGGCTGCAACTACAAATCCCATCAGATAGGCAGAGCTATCAGATACAACAAGAAATACAGCAGGGACTGGCGCTACTGCAGCATCAGATCGCTCATAAAAACCGGTGATCTGTACGGAGCGGAATTCTGTTACCATACAATGCCGGATCTGCTCGACCCTTTTGACACCGAAACATTTAAGAACGATCCGATGGAGTTTTATATCGGAGCAACAGATGTCGTTACCGGAGAGGTCAGGTTCCATAAATGCACGGACGGGGGACCAGTTGACATAGAGTGGATGCGCGCCTCCGCATCGATGCCTGTCGTATCAAACATCGTTTCGGTCGACGGATATAAAATGCTCGATGGGGGCATAGTGTGTTCTGTTCCGTATGAGTACATGGAGCAGCAGGGCTATGACAGAAATGTCATTGTTCTGACCCGGCAGAAAGGGTACCGCAAAAAGAAGAGCCCGATCGTGCCGCTCGTAAAGCTGGTGCTGAGAAAGTATCCTGCAATGGGGAGAGCAATGGCAGTAAGGCATATAGGCTATAACTCTCAGATGGATGATATCGACCGCAGGGAGGCACTCGGCGAGGTGTTCGTCATCAGACCGCCGGAGGACCCGGGCATAGGCCGCACGGAAAAGGATCCGGAAGAGCTTGAAAGAGTATATCAGATGGGCCGCAGAGAGGCGGTGCGCAGGCTTGATGAAATGAAAACCTTTCTTTGTCTCCCGTAAAATGTGGTATACTGAATATGCTGATTGGTTTATTGTGATAAAGGAGATTACAGCAGCTTTACATGGGAGCCTGTCGATGGCGGCATCAAGACAAAGGGAAATGTGAAGCTTTTGGCATTGACCTTATTATTGATAGGCATTAACAGGGACAGACATCATGGCACGTTGCTGCGGCAGAGTGCCGTTTTTTAGATATGAAAAAAATAAATGCTGAGCTCAGGCCGTATTTACAGGCGATGCCTGACATATTGAATTATCAGTTAGTCACAAAGACGCTTATATGCATCTGGCTCTTTTTACTGGGAAGGTTATTCCAGGTATTGCTCAGGAGCAGCGGCAGAGTGGCTGTCACTTCAGGTGACTGGAAATTCCTTTTCACGACATGGCAGGGCCTGTTGATCCTGCTGCTCGGGCTTGGGTCGCTTTTCATCTATGTTGCATTTGACCTCAACTCAAAAATCGTTCTCTGCAGGAACCTCATTACAGGGCGGATAGAGCCGCTCGAAGAAAGCATAAAGGAAGGCTTCTTTTCAATAAGAAAGCTGATCAACGCCGAAGGACTGCTGGCTGTGCTGTACATAGCTCTGATCGCTCCTGTTCTGGGGATCGGTATCTCGATATCAGCAACAGAGAATCTGTATATCCCGACATTCATATCGTCAGTAATTGAAGAATCGGTGCTCTATTCCGCACTAGCCGGAATTGCTGTGCTTTTCTTTCTGTCGGTGGGAGTTGCAAATCTGTTCATACTTCACGGAGTGGTAATAGACGGCCTTCCCATAGGCGAAGCGGGCAGACAGTCGAGGCGTCTGATCAGAGCCAACTGGAAAGATTATATAAAGCAGAATGTCAAATTCATCATTCTTATAGCAGGATCAATAATAGGAATAGCGATCGTTTGCCTGTTTATTCCTCTGAAGCTGATCACCCTGATACCGGCGGGGGCGCTGAGCCGTATCCTGATCATATTTTTTGTTTCTGCCGGAACAGTGATCTCTGTCCTTGCGGATCTTTTCGGAATACCGCTTTATCTCCTGAAGATGACCCAGCTGTATTACACATACAAGCAGGGAAGCGAGTATGAGTTCAGTGAAGTAAAAAGGGAGAAACAGTTCCGGTATAAACAGGCGGGTATTGTTTTGCTGATCGCTGTGGTAATAGCAGTAGTGGTGCTGTATATTAGATTTGACCGGTTCTTCCCCCTGGATACTGATGTCAGGGTCATTGCTCACCGCGCCGGGGGCAGCGAGGGCAGAGAGAATACCCTGTCAGGGCTTGAGACTGCGTGGACAGCAGGTGCCTACGGGAGCGAAATAGATATCCAGAGAACAAAAGACGGCTTTTATGTTCTGAACCATGACGGCACGTTTAAGCGTGTAGCCGGAGACAGCAGAAAACCTGAGGAGATGACCCTCCGGGAAGTAAAGAAACTGTCGATTGACGGCGAACCGGTACCGACCTTTGAGGAAATGCTGATCTCAAGCAAGGGGAGGATAGTGCTGTTCACAGAACTCAAGGGGGACACAGCCGATAAGCAGATGGCTGACGACGCGGTAAAACTGGTCAAACAATATAAGATGGAGGACGAGGCGGTTCTTATTTCGCTGAAATACGAACTGATAGACTATATCGAAACGAATTATCCCGAGATGCATACAGGATTCCTGACTTTTGCATCGTTCGGCAATACCGCAGCACTCAATTGTGACTATATAGGTCTTGAGGAGGAGTCCGCAACAACGGATGCCATAAATGCGATACATAAAGAAGGGAAAAAGGTGCTGGTCTGGACCGCCAACGAAAAAGGCTCGCAGAAGCATTTCCTCTGTTCGGAAGCTGACGGACTCATAACGGACAATGTGAGTCAGGCGATCGGGATCGCAACAAAACTTGAGCAAAGATCCGACCTTGACAGAATGGTTGATAAGATAAAGACGATGTTTTGATTTTGAGGGACTAAAGATATGAACGGTGAAGAAAGAATAGTCAGTTTGGCAAAGCCGGTAAGGAAGGGGCTCCTGCGGCTTCTGTTCAGCAGGTTCTTTGTCTTCGGGATACTGATTGTGCTTCAGGTAGGCCTGCTGGTAATGGTTTATCTGCAGTTCAGGGAAAAACTGCCGGTGCTTCTCAATCTGCAGTGGGTGTTCTCCTTTGTGATGATCGTTTTCCTGTTCAACACAAGCATGGATTCATCCGCCAAGCTTACGTGGATGCTCATCATTTCGATACTGTCTTTCGCCGGAGCCGCGATGCTGCTGTGGACGCAGCTGAATGTCGGACACCGCATGGAGACCGAAATGGTCAAAAGGCAGATTGAAAATACCCGCACCATGCTAAGCCAGCCTGAGAACGTTGTAAGGGAGATCGAACATGACGGCTCCGGAACGGACGACCTCAGCAAATACCTGAGCAATACAGGCTGCTTCCCGGTTTATGACAAAACAGAGGTGACATATTTTCCTCTTGGTGAAAAGAAATTTGAAGCCATGCTCCGTGAGCTTGAAAAGGCGGAAAAATACATTTTCATGGAGTATTTCATAGTTGAAGAGGGGTATATGTGGGGCCGCATACTTGACGTGCTTACGCGCAAGGTCAGGGAGGGTGTTGAGGTCCGCGTGATATATGACGGGATGTGTGAGATGTCGACGCTCCCGGCCGACTATTCCAAATTGCTCGAGGCTCAGGGCATACACGCAAAGGCTTTCTCGCCGATCGTACCGGTCGTGTCTTCGCACTATAATTACCGCGACCACCGCAAGATCCTTGTTATAGACGGAAAGGTAGCGTTCAACGGCGGAGTCAATCTTGCTGATGAATACATCAACCGAAGGGAAAGGTTCGGTCACTGGAAGGATACAGCTGTAATGATGAAAGGGCCGGCAGCAAGGAGCTTCGCTCTTATGTTCCTGCAGATGTGGAACATGAGGTCCGAAACAGCAGCTGATTATGAGGAGTGGCTGTCGCTGCCTGCCTTTGAGGCCGGTGACGCAAAAGGCTATGTAATGCCTTACAGCGACTGTCCGCTCGATAAGTATAAAGCGGGTGAAGCGGTATATATGGACATACTGAACCGCGCAACGGATTATGTTCACATAATGTCACCATATCTGATACTTGACGGAGAACTGGAGACGTCGCTTTGCTTCGCTGCACAGCGCGGGGTTGACGTCAGACTGATACTGCCCGGCATCCCGGACAAGAAAGTGGCATATGCGCTTGCAAAGACGCATTACAAAACTCTTTATGAGGCGGGCGTAAAGATATATGAATACACGCCCGGATTTGTGCATGCGAAGGTGTTTGTAAGCGATGACATCAAAGCCGTGGTCGGAACGATCAACCTCGATTACAGGAGTCTGTATCATCATTTCGAATGCGCTACATATATGTACAAAACAGACTGCATAGCTGATATAGAAAAGGATTTTCAGGAGACACTTGCAAAGTGCAGGCAGGTCAGTGCCGAAAGCATAAAGAAAGAAAAATTATCATATAAACTGATCGGCGGGCTGGCAAAGATGATATCTCCGCTGATGTAATATTGAAGGAGTGAGCATAAAATGCGGCAGCCTTATTATGAAAGCACTATACATAAACAAATTAGGGAAAAACGCGAAGACCGCAAGGACAGGATCAAAGGAGACCTGATGCGTTACGGCAATGATGTGCTGCAGTCTGAGGAGATGAAGCAGGCTTTCGAGCAGACGCATCATCAATGGTCAACGGTCGGAGAGCATACGTTCAGGGTGGCTTTTTCAAGTGTCATGATATGCTATGCACTGAGAAAGCTCAATATAAAGGTGAACATACCCGCGGTGGTTATAGGTGCACTTTGCCATGACCTCGGGATACTCGGCAGAAGCGAAAAATTCTCTTCCGCAAGGGAGTGCAGCCGGGAGCATCCGAAGGATTCCGTGGAAGTTGCCAGAGGGATCGTAGGTGAGATGCCCGAGAAGACCGAGGATATCATCGAAAGGCATATGTGGCCGGCAGGTGAAAGTGACGCGCCAAACTCAATAGAGGGAGTGGTGGTCTCGGTCGCTGACAAGTACAGCGCTGTCAAGGACATTGTAAAAGGCAGCGAAGTTAAGAATACAGGTGTAAAAAACTATATACGCGGCGAAAAACAGAAAATCGTGGAGAAGATAAAATAAAAAGGGAGACTTTGGGATGCTTTTCACATACCTTTTCAGAAATCCGGCAGTATGGACATTCCCGCTTCTGATCCAGATCCTGTGCTACTACAGGATACTCGGAAAGATGGGAAAGAGAAAGTACTGTGCCATTATTCCGATCCTCGGAGACATGGAGATGTCGACCGATCTGTTCCGCAGCATGGGGTCTTTCTGGAGACCGGCACTTATATGCATAGCCATGTTTCTCACCTCAAGATATCTGGGGATGGACAACGAGTATTCTCTTATCATGGCGTTTGTAGCGCTCATTGTATACGGAGTATTCCTCATACGCCTGTACTGGAGGCTTGCGAAGCAGTTCGGAAAAGGCAAAGGCTTTGCTTTGGGGCTTATCCTTATACCGCTCGTATTCCTGGCCATGCTTGGATTCGGAAAGAAGAATGTTTATCTTGGTAAACCTGAGTTCAAAGCTGATAAGAAACTCAGCCCTATGGCGCGAAGACTCAGAAAGACCGGTTCGGTCATGTTTTCTGCTGCTGAGCTCGTCGTACTCATAGTCGGATGCTTCCTCATCACAACGATAGTCCATCCGTTCAGACCGGTAGCGCAGTACATGCTTGATGACACCATGAAACAGATCAAGGATGTCACGGACAGCGATGAATTCGTCGGACGCGATGTTACGCTCGGAGCCGGCTATGAAGCAATGGCAGAAAAGCAGCGTACCAGAGATTATTTCTTCCCTGATCACTCCGCTGCAAAAAAAGTCGTTGTAATGGAGTACATAATCGGAGCCGATCTTGAAGATGACAGGGGCATGGCTTCGATAAACATAGCTCAGATGAAGGACACTACCGCAAAGGGAGACGGCCTCGACTTTGTTGTACAGGCGGGCGGTTCGGACAGATGGTTCACGAAAGGCATCGAAGATTCCACCGTTGGCAGATACCTTATAAGCGGGGGGGATATTGAGACTGCGGAAATGCTTGATGAGACGACATGCATGTCTGACCCTGAGAGCCTCACTGATTTCATACTCTGGGCAAAGAAGAACTATCCTGCCGACAGGTACATGCTGGTTCTGTGGGATCACGGCGGCGGATTCGCATCCGGTTACGGCGTAGATATCCTGAATGACCGCGATGATAAAGAACGGCTGATGTCAGCATCAGAGATAATCGGTGCCATTAAAAAAGCCGGCATGAAATTCGAAATGATCGGCTTCGACGCATGCCTGATGCAGAATATCGAATATGCGAACGCACTCGAGCCTTACGCGGACTATTATCTTGCGTCCGAGGAGACCGAGCCGGGAACGGGATGGTACTACACTGCCGGGTTCGGCAAGCTGGCGGAAGACCCTGCGATCAGTATCGAGGAGTTCGGAAAATCGATGGTCAGTTCTTACGACCAGGTACAGCGCGCCCTCAATGAGGGCGAGCCTGATCCGAAGTGCACGCTTTCGCTTGTAGACCTGACTCTGGTGAAACCGGTATACAAGCAGCTTACCGGCCTTTACAAAAAGGCAACTGCCGATATGGCAGACAAGCCTGCTGTATTTGCCAACATGTCGGCTGCGCGTTCAGGCGCATATCAGTTCTTCGATGAAGAGCAGGTAGACCTGGTAAGCTATCTTACGAACCTTAAAAAGGCTGATTACAGGCAGGCAGTGACAAGCGATGAAGAACTCGACAGGATCGCCGATACTGTCAAGGCCTGCGTCGTATACCGCAACAGTGATTCCGCTGAGGGCATCAATGGCATGGCGATAGACTTCCCGTACAAGGATCTTTCCATGTACAGCAGCGAGTATAAACAGCTGAAGGCAGTCAAATACAGGACTGAACAGAAATTCTTCGATACATTCTGCAGCATCATGGGAGCTCAGCAGATGAGGGCTGATGCTGAAGATGACAGTCTCTTCGGAATTCTGGGAGCCCGGGATTACAGTGAGGAAGAATGGTATATCAAGGGATTCGAAGACTACGATACAACAGATCTGTTTGTTGATATCCCGGTCACAGCGGTAGAGGAAGGATATCTGCCTGAGCTGCCTGACAAGACATGGGATACCATACTTGACTGCAAGGTAGCCGCATACCTTGTTACCGATGAGGGCCTAATGTATATCGGCAGGGAACATTTTTCCGACACAGATGCAGAAGGCCATCCTATCGTCAGCATGGACGGAGCATGGGCCCGCATTAACGGACATGTTGTTTGCTATGAGGCCGATGAACCTCTTGTCACAGAAGAAGGCACCATATTCCGCGGCAAGGTCAAAGCCAGGCTCAACGGCAGCGAGAACATCACGCTGCACATCGAGTGGGATCCGGTCAGTGAAGATCAGGAAGCCGAGCCTTCAGGCCGCGTGACGGGATACAGCATTGATGATGATCAGACGCTGTTCTTCATGAAGAAAGGTCTGGAACAGTTCGAGACAGGCGATACGATCGAGTTCCTCTTTGACTTTTATGATGAAGAGGGCAACCTGCTCAGGACCGGTACATACGGAGACAAGCAGCTCGTTATCACTGAGGACCAGATGACAGTCAGGGACGAAGTGTTCGAAAGCGGCTCTGTGATCTCGTACTTCGGGATACTTACGGATGTATATCAGAGAGACCTGATGACTGAAGAGATAAGAGAGCAGGTACAGTAAATAACCGAAGAGAATAACAAGTGAAACAAAAAAGGCTCCGAAGCAGATGCTCCGGAGCTCTTCATATGTGTGTTCAGATTTTTATTCAACGAACATATCGACAAACTGGAATGTTCTGCAGTCCACCATTCCGCGGTTCGTGATTCTCAGCTCAGGCAGACATGCAAGCGGTATCAGAGCCATCGTCATGTACGGTGAATTGATAACGCATCCCATCTCCTTCCATGCAGCATCGAGCTTGCTGATGAGGTCTGCCATCTCTTCTGCAGGCAGGTCGTTCATCAGGCCTGCGATCGGGAGAGGCACGAGTGCAAGTACTTTTCCGTCAGCTACAGCGCACATTCCGCCGCCGCATTCCACGAGCGTGTTTGCTGCAAGAGCCATGTCTTCATCGTTAGTTCCGGCAACCAGAAGGTTGTGCGCGTCGTGTGAAACGGTCTGAGCCATCGCGCCTTTTTTGAACCCGAATCCCTTCAGGAAACCGGCGCCTTTTGTTCCTGTCTCGTGATGGCGTTCAAATACTGCCATCTTCATTATGTCCTGAGTTTCATCAGGCTGGACAAAGCCGTCCTTCACCTTCAGATCGACTATCCTTTCGTAGTTGCCGACACGGTTAGGGATGATCTCGATCACGCGTGTCTTCACGCTGTCTCCTGCACCCTCCGGCGCTGCGATCTTGAAGCTGTCTGCCGTGATATCATAACCCACATGCATTGTGTTGTAGACCAGATCAGGAAAGTCAGACTTTTCGAGCTCTACTGTCATCTCTCCGTTTTCAGCCACGATATCGCCGTCTATGATAGTGCGGGTTATCTGTATGTCATTCAGGTCATCGAAGAACACGATGTCTGCGCATTTGCCCGGGGTGATGCTTCCCATCTCGTGATCCATGCGGAAGCAGGTCGCAGGATTGATCGTTACGTACTGTATCGCCTTGACAGGATCAAGACCCTCTTTGATGGCGCAGCGTACGATGTGGTCCATGTGACCGTCGCTTATCAGCGTATCAGGATGTGTATCGTCTGAGATCATGCAGGCGAAGCGGTCTTCAACATCGTTGTCGAGTATTGCCCTTATAATTACAGGCATGTCGTGCCATGCGCTGCCGTAGCGCATCAGAGCGTACATTCCGTGGCGCATCTTTTCGAGTACATCCTCTGCGCGGGTCGACTCGTGGCAGCATCTTACGCCCGAAGCGATATATGCGTTGAGTCCAGGTCCGGTCTCAGGCACGGAGTAGTGTCCTGTTATTACCTGGTCTGCCTTAAGAGTCTCGGCGAGCTCTCCGTGAATATTCGGTTCTGCTCCGAGAACGTTAGGGAAGCTCATCATCTCCCCGAGGCCCATGATGCCGTCCCAGGTCATCATCTCGCGCACTTCTTCCGGTCCGATGTGCGATCCGGTATCCTCAAAACCTGCGACTGCAGGCACGCATGAAGGAACATTGGACATCGCCTTGAGAGGAACTCTCATTCCGTCCTCTATCATGGCCTTTACTCCTTCAGGTCCGCAGACATTGCAGATCTCATGCGGGTCCATGAATATGCCTGTTGTTCCGTGAGGCACCACGGCGCGGGCATATTCTCTGACAGTGACCATCGCGGACTCCACGTGGATGTGAGCGTCCATGAATCCCGGAGCGATATACTGACCTGTTGCGTCTATTACCTTTGTATTTTCACCTATGCAGTGCGATGCGTCGCCTACGAGTGCGATGCGGCCTTCCGCGATCGCTACATCGATCCCTTCCTGGATCTCGGCGGTGCATACATTTACCAGTTTAGCGTTTTTGATGACCATGTCCGCCTTCTCGACGCGCATCGCCACATTCGCCATAGTTCTTGTTATTTCGTAAAGGGGTTTTTTGCAAAACTTGTTGAGCATAATTTTTCACCTCCTGTTAGTCGTAGTATAGCATATATCCGGAGGCTCACAGTGTGGTAAAATACAAGTTGACAGAGGTTTCAGATAATAAGGGACCGGGGTGATATCATGAGCAAAAAAGAAGCGGTCAAAAGTGAAATGATCGAGAATATCAGAAGCGGGGGAGCCTGGTTCACCACCAGAAAAGACAAGTATGTGAAGATAGGCTACAGTGAAACGGACAACTGCTACTTCGCGAGGGAGTGCTTCTTTAAAGAAGGCGCGCTCGGGGGAGGAGCATACTCTTTCGGCACGGACTGGTTCGACATAAGCTTTCACGGTAAGTATAGAGATATCTATGCGGATCCTGATACATTCAGAAGCTGGCCGGTCAGCTACAATGCGGAAAAAGGCACATGCTATAAGGGCGGAGAAGAGTGTGCGGGCCGGGCGGAGAGAGTTCTGAAGTTCTGCAAGCGGGCGGACATGGAAGCCCTGGCCGGCATCAGGGACGCCTATAAGATCGACGGAACCAACTTCGATCATATTATCAGCGTAGTAGGCGACGTTTCGTCTGGATCCTGAGGCAATATGACTGCTGAAGAACTGAAAGCATATCTGGAAGCGGACACCGTGATCCTGAAAACTTTTTTCTCTTTTTTTAAAAAACCACTTGACCTTCCACTTTGTGGAAACCTTATCCTGTGACCGAAGATAAAGGAGAGGCTTAGGAGCTGTCATATGAAAATCAATCAGGTCGCCGAACTGACAGGGATAACCAGCAAGAATATAAGGTTTTACGAAGATCAGGGACTCATTACACCCGGCCGTAAAGATCACAGGAAAGAAATAGACTGACCATAAAGAGAATGATAAAAATACTGTTTGTATGTCATGGCAATATATGCCGCAGCCCTATGGCTGAATACGTGCTGAAGGATATGGTCAAGAGGAGAGGGATCTCTGACAGGTTTGTCATAGATTCGGCTGCGACCAGCAGGGAGGAGATCGGCAATCCTGT
>JAFVPI010000073.1 GCA_017505405.1 Mogibacterium sp. | reverse complement strand
CATCTCAAGAAAAGACATAGGAACAAGGATCACTGTCATACTGCCGTAGTAATATGGATAAGCATAAACACAGGTGAAAGCGGGAGATTATTATGAAAAAGATGAAAAAATGGCTGGCCGGGATAATTGTCCTGACTCTGAGCATCAGCATGCTCAGCGCCTGCGGTAAGAGTGCAGCCCCGGAGGGGGACAAGGGCTACACGATGGACAACATCAGGGATTATGTTGTCGGCATCGATGAGGAGATGGAGCTAGAGAACGGCAGCAAGAAAACTGTTACGAATTTTGATAATGCTGCAACCACGCCGGCGCTTCAGCCTGTCGCTGATGAAGTAGAGGAAGAGCTCAAGAAGTACGGCTCGATCGGCAGAGGCTTTTCGCCTAAGTCGGACTATTCGACGGATCTGTACAATTCTACAAAAGATAAGATCATTGATTTTGTAGGAGCAGATCCGGAGACGTATACTGTCTTTTATGTCAACAATACCACGGACGGCCTGAATAAACTGGCATCAGCGCTTATTGAGAAAAAGAGCGATGTCGTCCTCACGACACGCATGGAACATCATTCAAACGATCTCCCGTGGCGTGAAAACGGTACGGTCATCTATGCTGAAGTAGATGATCAAGGGCGTGTTATGTACGATGAGATCGAGAAGCAGCTCAAGAAAAACAAGGTCAAATACGTATCCGTGACAGCGGCTTCAAATGTAACCGGCTATGTTACAGACGTGCACAGGGTAGCAAAGCTTGCGCATAAGTACGGCGCAAAGATCATCGTTGACGGTGCCCAGATCGTTGCGCACAGAAAGTTCTCAATGCTTGGTGAGACCGAAGACGAGAATATCGATTTCTTCGTATTCTCTGCACACAAAATGTATTCGCCATATGGCGGCGGCGCAGTAGTCGGTCTGAGTGAAGCTTTGAGCGGCCACATGCCTAAATTCTATGGCGGCGGCACGATCTATATCGTAGGGGATGACTGGGTAGAGTATGCGGATGCACCAAAGAGTTACGAAGCCGGTTCACCGAACTATCCGGGTGTCATAGGACTGGGCAAGGCAATAGACATTCTTGAGGAAGTCGGATTTGACAATATCGAGGCACATGAGAAGGCTCTGAACCAGAGACTGGTCGACGGACTTCTGAAGATGGATAACGTGATAGTCTACGGAGATTCTGAGGATCTGAGCGACCGTGTCGGCGTCATATCGTTCAACTTCAGTGACTGCAACTCACATCTTCTGGCGGAACAGCTGTCACAGCAATACGCAATAGCAACCAGAAGAGGCGCGTTCTGTGCAAATCCATATGTCTGGAGATTTTATGGGCTGACTGATGAGCAGGTCAGAAACTTTGCGGAATGCTCCGATGTAAACACACCGGGAATGATCCGTGTAAGCTTTGGGATCTACAATACGGAAGAAGAAGTGGACTATCTTCTGAAAGTCCTGCCGGATGCGATCAAGCGCGCAAAGGCGATTAATGAGGAAAACTTTGGGCTTGCGGAACCTCTGTATTAGCGGGAGAGGCCTGCGGCTGCATCTTAAAAGAAGGAGGGTCAGGCCATGTATCATGAGATAGAAGGGCAGCTCAGCATCGAACCTATTATTTTTGATGAAGATGAGCTGATAGCCCGCGGTCATCACTACCCATACACGGAGATCGAGTCACTGGAGATCACCAGTTCACAGCTCTTTTCACCATATGGGATCCTGACCCTGCGGACAGGAGGAAGGGAGATCCCGGTTCCTTTTGCACGGTCAAGAAAAAGCAAGCTGGAGCTGGCGCTGAGAGAATTTGAGAAAATGCGGAAAGGCGAAAGCAGTCCCGCAGGCGCCGCACCCGGCGATCATGCAGCTGCATCTGCAGCCGGCATGGATCCGTACGAGGAACTGAAAAAGCTTAAGGAACTGCTGGATCTGGACATTATAACAAAAGAAGAATTTGACGCTAAAAAGAAAAAACTGCTGGATCTTTGATCCGGCAGTTTTTAAATATCTTTTATAGGAGATCTGTTTACGGAATTACAGAACGTGCTTTCCGTACATAGCATCCTGCTCTTTTCTGAGCTTGTAGATCAGAGTGTTCTTGTCGAGCTCAACCATGTCGTATGTGATGAGGTCGCCCTTCTTGCAGTCAACCTTCATAACAGCGTTTTTGTTGATCAGGCCGAATGGTACATAACCCTTCTCTGTTGCCTCTGCCTCTGTGCAGATCGATCCGAGTGTTGTGTATCCGCCGATTCCGTCGAGGTTCTGACCAGCCTTGAGGTCGATCTTAGCTCTTGTGATGCACTCAGCAACGAGTCCGTCCTTAGCTACGCATGTCTTCTCTCCGTCGATAACAGCCTTGGCAACTGTGAGCGGTGTCTCGAGGTTGCAGAGGTGATATGGTCTGTAGAGTGTCCAGAGTGGTCCAGGACCCATGCTGTGGTACTGCAGCTGATAAGCGATCTCAGCGTTGTCTGTGGAAACTGTTACGAATACGCCAGGAGCGATTCCGTTTACATACTCAACTACGCCGTGCTTGTTGAGGATTCCGCCGTCTTTCTTCAGTTTGAAGATCTCGTTGAGCTGCTTAACGCCCTCTGTTCCAGGAGCTGTTGCAGGGCCGTGTCCGCCGATTACGTCAGGAATAAGTCCTGTGTAGTTGCACATAGCAGTCATTTCTACCATTGTCTTTGTGCCGTCCTTGAAAGCGCAGAGCATTCTCGGGCTCATCTTGCGGCGTGTAGCCTCTTCGAGTACTGTGTCAGGGTTGCACTCATAGTCGAGCTTGTTGTTCTTGCCCTTGCCCATTACTTCTACGTTGAGGCCCATAGCCTTTGCGAAGCAGTAGAGCTCCATTACAGCGCCCGGCTCGTCACCAGCGGAACCTGTGTAGATTACGCCGTGATCCTTAGCGAACTTGTCGAGGTAAGGTCCGATAACAACGTCTGTCTCAACGTTGAGCATTACTACGTGCTTGCCGTTCTTCATAGCGTCTGTAGCAACCTTTGCGCCTACATCAGGAACTCCTGTGCAGTCGATAACGGCGTCGACGCCATCTGCTGCGGAAACGAAAGCCGCATCACCGCATGCTACGTACTTGCCGGCTGCGATTCCTGCGTTTGCTTCATCGAGAGACTTTGCAACAACGATCTCATCGTCAGTAACCTCTGCATATTTGAAAGCCTGTACTGCGAGAGAGACGTTGATATCGGATACGATCGCAGGTGTCATTCCCTTCATGAGAACCATCTGTGTAACCATTCCGCGGCCCATCTGTCCGGCTCCCACGATACCGACTTTGATGATCTTTCCTTCTTTTTCCCTCTGTTCCAGTTTCCAGTTCATGTTAAGCATAATAGGTTATTCCTCCTTGGTGGTCATATGCTTTTATTTATAATGTTTTCAGCAGATAATCAGAAGATCTGAATGACAGTTCCCTCAGCAACATCTGCCTCGGTGATAACCTCGCCGTCCAGATTGATGCAGCCCGGACGATAAGGTTCTGTATCTGCAGTAAACGCAAGAGTGCAGTGTCCCAGTGTTGCGAGAGTGTGAATTGCCTCGTCGCCTACAGCTGTGACCTTGTAAGTCTTCTCACCGATCTTCATGGTATCGCCAGGGGCAGGTGCCTCTGTCAGCGCTCCCTTTGTATGCAGGAGAGCAAGCTCCGCCAGTTCTGCCGGTGCATTGTCGTCAAACAGAACGACGAATCTCATCTCCATCTCCGGATCGAGGAATGCAAATGCCATATCTCCGATTCCCGTAACGATAACATCATATTTCATGGGAGACCTCCTTTTAACCATTTGCGTATAAACATCTCTTGACACTGAGTATTATATGTCCTGAATTACCCGACTTCAAGCTTACTGTTCAGAACATTTGAGTGAAACATGATTCTTGTTCATAGCTGCTTAATCAGATGATTTATCAAAATAACGCAATGATTATTGTTTGCAGTTAACTGGAAATAGTTGCATTTGATAAAGGGCTTCTGTATAATGAGCACGCAATTAAAACAATTGCGTGTATATATTTGTAACAATTATGCAACATGCTTGAAAATGGTGTCTTAAGATGAAAAAAATCGTAGATGATGAGCGGCTGATCTACAAGGTCTGCAGCCTGTACTATCAGGATAATATGAACCAGCAGGAGGTAGGAGATTATCTGGGTGTGTCCAGATCCTCCGTACTGCGCATGCTTCAGAAAGGCCGTGAGCTGGGCATCGTTACAATTGAACTGCACAACCCGCGCTTTTATGACTATGGCGAAATGGAAAAAACTCTTGAAAGGGCATATGGGCTCAAGGATGTCCTGATAGTCGAAAACAGCGTGCTTGACTCCAGAACAGAAGCCGCATCATACATGTTCGGAACGGCATCAGACTACCTGCAAAGCTTTTTTAAAGAGGGTGACAGGATAGGTGTTGCGATGGGCAACACGCTGAACAACGTAGTCAGCACCAACAAAACCTATGAAAAGCACAAAGATCTCCGTTTTGTAGCTCTGGAGGGAAGTATCAGCCGCAACACCAAAGGCGGCACGGACGTGCAGGGAAATGAACTTGCAAGAAAATTTGCAGAAAAGTTCGGCGGAACCTACACCCAGTTCCTTTCACCGGCAGTGTTCTCCGAAAGCAGCGTCCTGGATTTTTTCATGAAGGAAAAGGCAGTTAATTATATCCTTGACGAATTCAGGCATCTCAATGTGGTCCTCGTAGGAATAGGCGTACCGGACGGAAATGAGCATACTCTGGCTAAAGCCGGATATATGACATCTGATGAGCGCGAAATGCTGGTAGATCGCGGAGCTGTAGGAGATATGTGCCTGCAGTTCTACGACCGTGACGGCAATACGGATCAATTCAGTTTCTATAATGACCGCGTGGCTGCAATGCGCCTTAAGGACATACGCAGGATACCAAGCAAGATCGGCATAGCCGGCAGCGCGAGAAAAGCGGAAGCTGTGATTGGTGCGATACGCGGCGGTTATCTGAATATCCTTATTACAGATACGGAATGCGCCAGAAAGCTCATCGAACTGGCAAAGCTGCAGTAGCCTGTACAGGCAGAAATCATAAAATACAAAAAGTAACTAAAATCGGCGGCATGTCCATACCGGACTTCCGCCGTTTTGTATTTCTGCTATGATTCTGCAGACTTATGCCCGTGTACCGAACACCCTGTAGTAATGTCCGAGGCAGTCGTTCATTCCCTTCTGAAGGGCAGCTCTGACCTTGAAGTAGTCTGAAGCATCCGCTTCTTCAAGAGACTTCATTGCTGCGAGGTAGATATCTGTGTAGATGTTGATCTTGCAGATGCCTTCCTTTGCGCAGCGGCTGAGGTTGTCGTCCCCGGAACCGGATCCGCCGTGAAGTACGAGAGGCACGCTGGTTGCCTGACGGATCTCAGCAAGTGAATCAAAGCTTATCTCAGGAATCGCCTTAGCCTTATAAACACCGTGAGCGGTACCGATCGAGATAGCAAGTGAGTCGCATCCGGACTGTTCAGCAAATGCAGAAGCTTCCTCTGCAGTCGTATAGAGAGCCTCCTGATCGTTTTCATCGAAGTTGCTGGCAACATGGCCGATCTCAGCCTCAACCGTGACTCCGCGGGCGTGTGCGTACTCAACTACCTTGCGCGTAGTTTCAACGTTCTCTTCAAAGCTCTTCATGGAAGCATCTATCATGACGGAAGTGAATCCGAGGTCGATGGCTCTTTTGCATGTCTCAAAGCTCTGACCGTGGTCGAGATGCAAAACTACAGGGACGCTTGCTTCAGCAGCATACTTTCTGCCTACCAGTGCAGCGTCCTCAAGGCTGATGCTGCTGCCAAGATGGCTCTCAGCGACGGCTGCGATCAAAGGGAGTCCGAGCTTCTCTGCCAGCTGTATCTGATTCTTTATGCTCTCCATGTCAATAACATTTGCAGACGGGATCGCGTAATGGCCTTCCTGTGCCTTCTTCAGCAAAATTTTCGAATTAACAAGCATTTCTATATCCTCCCTGTAATTTGTTTATTCACCCATTACGATGACTCTGCATCTTCTGCCTCGTTCTCTTGTTCTGTCAAAGTCTACGAAGTAAACGTAACCGGTTGTACCGACTGCGAGTTTTCCGTCTTCGACTTCCAGTGTAGCACTGTTGCCGAGAAGAGTAGCCTTTATGTGTGCATCGCAGTTGAGAAGGGCTGTCTTATCACCGCCCGGCAGGTAAACCTCAGCATCAGGCCATGAAGCTACGTCGGCATAATGCTCAGGACCCGGGTACATGTAAGGCCCGGCGGGTGGGATCTCAGTCTGATCCGGAATGATTTTGCAGAGCGCATCGTTCAGATCCATCTGCAGAAATTCTGTTCCGTCTTCAGTAAGGTCGTGAACGAATTCTTCAAAGAACACCGAACATGTTGTATGAGGGGAAATGATAGTTACGATTCCGCTCCGGATACCGCTGTTTGCGATGGCCTGCTTTACTTCCGGTGTTATATTTATAAAAGTAGGAGTTCCTCCGTGAGATCTCAGGTCGATCTGTTCTTTGTAAACCTTCATTATTTTCCTTCTCTTTCCTTATATGCTTTTACAATAGCCTCTGCCATTTCCTGTACGCGTACAGCCGGTGATGGAGCGTTAAGGATACCGGAGGTCGCACCGGTTCCGTCAGCGCCGAGTCTTACTACATTATAGCAATCATCAGCTGTAACAACGCCGGATGCGATCATGACCAGCACGTCCGGGTTTACCTTGTGGAGTGCAGCTACCGTTTCTGTTACGTATGAATCGTCGGCAGTCTTTCCTGTTCCGATCAGATCTGTAGGTTCAGCAAGCACGATGTCTGCATCGAGGCAGGCAGCAGCGGCAGCTTCCTTTGTGCTGTCAGCGCATACTATAGTGATCATCTCAAGATCTTTTGCGCGCTCAATACAGGCACTCAGCTCTGCAACAGTCTTAGGGTTCTCAGCGTGATTGAGGAAAACCGCGTCTGCTCCGGCTTCCTTAAGTGATTCGGGAAGAACGTGTCCCATTCCGCGGCCGGGTGTAAGCGGATCGAGAGACTGCGCGCAGACGATAATGTGGCTGGTGTTCTGTCGGATCAACCTGATGTCAGCATAAGGACATGTGAAATAAATCTGAAGGCCTGTCTCAGCAGCAGTCCTGTCAGCAGCCATGGCGAGTTCCAGACTCTTCTGCCCATAGAGATAGGATTTTGGATTAACGATCAGGAATGGACGTTCAGCTTTTACCATGGAGCGGTTCCTCTCTTTTTTTATATTTTCAAAATATATAGTAAGCTCATTTTACGAATTCATCTTAGTTAATATTTCAACATATATCAAGAACAATTGCGTAAAATTTTCTTACGTTGAAATTCTCATAAGGAATGCGACAACAGCGAATTTGCTTTGAAATGTGCAATTGATCCGGCGGAACTATTATGGGATGAGATTGTTTTATGCAAATGTATAGATGATTTGCGTTAATATTAACATTAGAACAAAATGCGCTGACAATAATAAAAATGTATTAAATCAGGCATTTGGTCAGAACATAGTCCTTGATAATAATAGTAATTGAAGATACAATGCTAACATTAGGAAAATAGGACTTAGCGGGAGAATTGATCAATGAAGCTTAGCGGGATATCCGTTCTGATTCTAATAATATTCGGTTTGCTTGTTTTGCAGTCGATTGGCGGAGTCCTGTAGATCCAGAACTATCGAAAAGCAGTGCGCAGGGTGCACCAGCTGGGGAACGTCGGCATGGGGCAGAGGCGCGGTAAGTTTTTTGATGGTCATGTTGCCATTATTGCCTGTGACAGCGATGGGATCATCACCGGCGCTGAGGTGCTCGATGGATCCGGTGTGTGGTCACGTTTTCATCCTGTAAGCTCATTTCTGGGGCGGCCTTTGGTAGGCAGCAGCATTTTCGAGCTGCTCAAACTGACGGAAGATCTGGATAAAAAAGAGTGGAAGCGCTGGCAGGGATACATCCGTGCGCTGGAAGCTCTGGAGGTAAGGCTTACTGACAGAGAGCTGACAAGAGAGCAGGAAGCTTTCATGGAAACAAAAAGAGGCAAAAAGGGAAAGAAACTCAGGTAAATACAGATATGAACCACCGGGATGGCAGCTGTGGCAGAATTGCGGGAACCGGTGTTACATATATAAAAAAGCTGGATCCATGCTAAATGGAGACAAAAATAATTCGAATGGAGGAACTATATGGAACTTATAACCAAACTGGCAGAGGGCTTTATGTCACTGTTCACTGCCGGCGGCGAGACCTTCATGGGTTGGGTGTCAGGAATCATCCCTATGGTTGTATGCCTGATGACATTTGTCAACTCTATCATCAAGCTGATCGGTACTGAAAAGGTAGAAAACTTTGCCAAAAAGATTACCAGGTTTGCTGTCCTCAGATATACACTGCTCCCTCTCATGGCAGTTTTCTTCCTCGGAAATCCGATGTGCTACACATTCGGACGGTTCCTGGAAGAAAAGTATAAACCTGCTTACTATGATGCAGCAGTAAGCTTTGTACATCCGGTTACAGGGCTCTTCCCACATGCAAACGCCGGTGAGCTGTTCGTATACCTCGGTATCGCTACAGGTCTGCAGGAAGCAGGCCTCAGCACAGGAGGCCTTGCAGTCCGTTATTTCATTGTCGGACTCATAGTCATTCTTATCAGAGGGCTGCTTACAGAGAGAATCTATGCATTTATGACAAGAAATAAATAGTGAGAGGAGAAAAATCATGTATAAGACAATTAAAATCAGTGCTGGAGAAGGCGGCTGGGGCGGCCCTCTTACAATTACACCAACCGAAAAGTGCCATACAGTTCTTAGCGTAACCGGCGGAGGGATCCACCCTGTAGCAACAAAGATCGCTGAGCTCACAGGCGGTGAAGCGGTAGACGGCTGGAAGACAACCATTCCTGATGACGAGATCATGGTTGCAGTAGTAGACTGCGGCGGAACAGTAAGATGCGGCGTTTATCCTAAGAAGGGGATCAATACAGTAAACCTTATGCCGGTAGGAAAGGCCGGCCCCCTGGCAAATTTCATCACAGAAGATAACTATGTCTCCGCTGTACGCGAAAAGAACATCGAGGCAATAGACGATGATCTTCTCACTGAGAATATCCAGTAGAGAGGGGAGGAAAGATAATGTATAAAAAGGTTAAAATCTGCCATGGAGACGGCGGCTGGGGCGGCCCTCTCATAATTACACCAACCGAAAAGTGCCATACAGTTCTCAGCGTAACCGGCGGAGGGATCCACCCTGTAGCAGCAAAGATCGCTGAGCTCACAGGCGGTGAAGCGGTAGATGGCTGGAAAACAACCCTTCCTGATGACGAGATCATGGTTGCAGTAGTAGACTGCGGCGGAACAGCAAGATGCGGCGTTTATCCTAAGAAGGGAATCAATACAGTAAACCTTATGCCGGCAGGAAAGGCCGGCCCTCTGGCGATGTTTATCACAGAAGATATCTATGTCTCCGCTGTACGCGAAAAGAACATCGAGGTAATAGACGATGCTCCGGCTGAGGCCGCAGCACCGGCAGCTGCAGCAGCTGCAGCACCTGCTGTTGACAAGGGACCTAAGACAAAGGCTGAGGCTAAGGCTGAAATCGCAGCAGCTAATGAAGGAAAGAAGCAGGGCTTCGTAGTTCGTCTCGGTAAGGGCGTCGGCTACGTAGTAGGCCAGTTCTTCCAGGCAGGCCGTGAGACCATCGACATGGTCATCAAGAACATCCTGCCGTTCATGGCATTCACAAGTACGATCCTCGGTATCATCAGTGCGAGCGGACTTGGTAACGTAATCGCTAACACGATCGCTCCTCTGTGCGGAACCCTTCCGGGCATGCTGGTAATATGTATCATCTGCTCGCTGCCGTTCCTGTCACCGATCCTCGGACCTGGAGCTGTAATCGCTCAGATCGTAGGTACACTCCTCGGCGCGCAGTTCGCTACAGGTGCTATCCCTGCGAAGTATGCTCTCCCGGCTCTGTTCGCTATTGACGGTCAGGTCGGTGCTGACTTCGTACCGGTAGGTCTTTCCCTCGGAGAGGCTGAGCCTGAAACAATCGAGTACGGCGTTCCTGCAGTTCTGTTCTCGCGTATCGTAACAGGTCCTCTGGCAGTTCTGATCGCATTTGCTTTCAGCGTAGGTCTGTACTAATCAAAAGAAATCTGATCCATGGATCCGTTCCATGGGTCAGATTTGTAAAAAAGGAAGAGAAGAATGGAGGCGCTTTACCAGTACATCATTTTTGACCTGGACGGAACACTTATCAAGTCTGAGGAAGGACTTTACGACTCAATAACCTATGCGTTGGAGAAGTCGGGGGTCGATCCGGGGGATCGTAAAGATATGAAGAGAATGATCGGTCCGGTACTGTGGGAGTCTTTTCAGAAATTCTACAATATGAGTGCGGAAGAAGCGGATCGGGCAAATGCGTATTTTACCGAATTCTACGACAGAGAAGGTATATATAACGCCTCTGTCTACGAAGGAGTGGTGCAGATGCTCGAAGCGCTTCGGAATGCAGGCAGAATACTTCTTGTTGTGACAGCCAAGCCCCGGGATATGGCTGAAATCGTTTTAAACCACACAGGAATAGACCAGTATTTTCAGGCAGTCATAGGGCCGGCTCGAGAAGATAAGAAGACCGATAAAGGCTCACTGCTTAAGAAAGCACTTAGTTTTCTGGCAACAACCAGAACAGATCATTTTCAGGTGGAACGTACTGTAATGGTCGGTGACCGCATGTTTGACATGGAAGGCGCCGGCGAAGCAGGTATCAGATCCATCGGCGTTCTCTACGGATATGGTGACCGGCAGGAATTAATCAATGCCGGTGCAACATATCTTGCCGAGACACCTGCAGATGTTGTAAAATTAGTCTGCAGGGAGTCGGTATAACTCAAACTGATAAGTAGTCAAGGAGATTTATTATGGTATCAAAAGAATTCACAATCAATAATGAACTGGGAATGCACATGCGTCCGGCAAGCCTTCTTTCCCAGATGGCAGCTAAGTACCAGAGCAATATCATCGTTAAGCACAACGGTAAGGACTTCAACGCCAAGAGCGTTATGCTTCTGATGACCGCGCTCATTAAGTGCGGTTCGCAGATCGAAGTCGTTTGCGACGGTCCGGATGAAGAAGCTGCTCTCGCTGAGATCACAGCATTCATCGATTCTGGAATGGGAGACTGATTATAAGTAAATCTTCTCTGCTCCCCTGCAGTTTTTGCAGGGGAGCATTTATTAACGGAGGAATAAAAATGTACAAAGGAATTGCAGCGTCGCGCGGAATCGGAATCGGCAGCATCTGCCGCATAATAGAGCAGGATCTTTCTTTTGAAGCAAAGATGGTCTCGGATGTAGCTGCAGAGAAAGCCCGTTTCCAGAAGGCCATAGATGACTTCGTAGAAGAAACATACGCAATGGCTGAAGATGTTAAGAAAAACATCGGTGAAAAAGAATCAGAGATCCTTTTAGGACATGCAGTCATGATCTCCGACCCGTCAATGTCGGGTGAGATGTTCAGCATGATAGATGCCGGACAGTGCGCTGAAGCTGCGCTTACAGGTGTCTGCGACATGTTCTACGGCATATTTTCCACTATGGATGATGAGATGATGAAGCAGAGAGCATCAGACATCGCAGACGTCAAGGTGAGCATCCTCAAAAAACTTCTCGACGTCAAGGATATCGAGATCAGCAAGGTCCCTAAGGGAACCGTGCTCGTCTGCAAGGATCTGACACCATCCATGACATCACAGATAGTAAAAGAGAATGTTGTCGGAATCATTACAGAGGTCGGAGGCCCTACTTCTCACTCCGCAATTCTCGCAAGAGCTCTCGAGATCCCGGCCGTATTATCGGTGCCTGGAATCGTAGACCTGGTCGAAGACAAGGATGCAGCCATCGTAGACGGCACCGCCGGTGATGTATTCATCAATCCTGAAGGAGATGTCCTTGCAAAATATGTCGACAAGCGCGAAGAGTTCATCAAGAAGAGAGAAGAACTGAAGAAATTCATTGGCAAGGATACACTGACTGCTGATGGAGATAAGCTTGAGATCTTCTGCAACATCGGTACACCTAAGGATGCAAAGAAAGCCATGGAATGCGACGGAGAAGGCGTCGGCCTGTTCCGTTCGGAGTTCCTGTTCATGGACAACACGCATCTCCCTACCGAAGAAGAGCAGTTTGAAGCATATAAGGAAGCACTCGAGACCATGCAGGGCAAGACTGTCATCATCCGTACACTGGATATCGGCGGTGACAAGGACATCCCTTACATGGACTTCGAGAAAGAGGAGAATCCGTTCCTCGGATTCAGAGCTGTCAGGTACTGCCTCGCCAATCCGGACATGTACAAGGTGCAGCTCCGCGCAATAACAAGAGCCAGCGCTTTCGGCAAGGCTAAGATAATGGTGCCTCTCGTTACCACAGTCGATGAGGTAAGGGCGGTCAAGAAGCTCGTCGCTGAGATCAAGGACGATCTCCGCAAGGAGGGAATCCCGTTCGACGAGGGTATCGAGGTCGGATGCATGACAGAGACAGCGGCATCTGCTGCTATCGCTGATCTCCTCGCCAAAGAGGCAGACTTCTTCTCAATCGGAACAAACGACCTTACAGGTTACACAATGGCAGTAGACAGAGGCAACGCGAAGGTTGCTTATCTGTACTCAGCATTTCAGCCGGCGGTACTCCGCTCGATCAGACAGATCATAGCAGCCGCAAAGGAAGCTGGAATACCTGTAGGAATGTGCGGAGAGGCAGCTGCGGATCCTCTCATGATCCCGCTGCTCATGTCCTTCGGACTTGACGAGTACAGCGTAAACCCTGTGCTTGTTCTCACGGCTCGCTCCATTATTTCAAAATGGTCAAAAGCCGAGGCTGACGCGCTTGCAGAGAAGGTCATGGCAATGGATAACATTGAAGACGTCTTAGCAGCACTTAAGGCAGCCGCTAAAGAATAGTTCATCAAAACCTGATACAGAAAAAGAGACGGCCCCGGCCGTCTCTTTTCTTTGTATTTGTACAGTGCAGGACCTATACGTACAGGGTAGGCATTATCAGCTTAGCCTGCTCGTCCAGTACGAAGGTGACAAATTCGCGCACATCGTCTTCTGTATCCAGAAGGGCCATGTACATCTGATTGCCCATGGCAGCAGCGAATACATCAGGCATGCGCTGGCACATTGTTATTTTGCTTCCGTAGCGCTTAAGTATCTCATCGTGACTGTGCGTGTGTTTGAAAGCATCCTTGGTGCCTATAAATACGCAGTAGCGGTCCGGTCCTCCCTGCGCTTTATTGCTCTGACCGTGACTTACCATATCTGCCCAGATCTGATATACATCCGTTGAATGCGAGTAGTTCATCATGTCAGGGATGAATCCGCCTGCCGGACGCATGTTTACTTCAAGTCCTACAAAATCTCCCACATCAGCAAGTCCCTTGCGGGCTTCGGTCAGCCTGAAGAATTCGAAATGCACGAAGCGGCTCTTTACCTTAAATCCCTGGAGGGCCTTGCGTCCGTAGTCGCGCAGCTGATCAGGCACTTCCGGCAATACGAAAATGATGGCTTCAGTGCCGTCGTTCACGGAATCTGCGACGTTTACACATCTGAAAGAGGATTCGAATAAAGGATCCCCGTTCTGATCGCAGATGGCGTCATAGGTGTAAATATCCCCGACGATATATTCTTCCATGACATAGTCATGACCGGAGACCTCGCTGAAAAAGGCGCGGAGCTCATCCTCGTTATCTATCTTATAGGTTGCAGTCGCGCCGACTCCTACGTTCGGTTTCGCAAAAACAGGATATCCGCCGATCTCATCGATAAACTCCAGCGCGGCGTCCATTGTCGACACACGGTGCTGGCGCGCGGAAGGGATGCCCGCAGCCTTGTAAACAGGCTTCATTGCTGCCTTGCTCTTCCAGAGAGCTAGCTCGCCGGGCTGGACTCCAGTTGTGACGTTGAAATCCTGCCTCAGCTTTGCGTCAAGCTCAAGCCAGTACTCGTTGTTGGACTCGATCCAGTCGATGCGGCCATGCCTGAAAGCGAAGTAGGCGACCGCGCGGTAGACCTGGCTGTAATCCTCCATGGAGTCCACTTTGTAATACTCAGTAAGCGATCTTTTCAGGTCATCGTTCAGCGAATCGTAAGGAGCGTCTCCGATGCCCAGAACATTCACGCCGTTCTGGCGCAGCCTGCTGCAGAAGTTCCGGAAGTTGTCCGGGAAGTTAGGTGATATAAAAACTAGATTCATACCTGTCTCTTTTCTTTTTTCAATACCCGAGATAACTGATCTGATAAATCAGGGTCTTTTGATAATACTATATTATGACACAAAAAACACGCAAGTATGAAGGGGTTCATTATATAATTGTTTCAGGAAAAAAACGGCATTGCCGTTATGCTGACGAAAGCCTCTGGCGGGAGTAAGACATGGGCCTGACAAAACTGGCATTGAAGATCGCGGCCCCGGCGCCAAAGATCGAATCATTTTCAAGATATCTGTTCATTGGTCCGCACCCGGATGACATCGAGATCGGATGCGGGGCAACTGTCGCAAAGCTTGCGGGAGAAGGTAAGCAGATAAGCTTTCTTATACTGACCGACGGAAGATACGGTGACGGGCACTCAGGCGGCATAAAGGGAGCTGAGCTTGCCGCGCTCAGAAGGCAGGAGTCTGTTGCTTCCGCTGAGCGTCTCGGCGTGAAGGATGTCCGCTTTCTGGATCTGTGCGACGGCGGCTTTTATGACTATGAGGACATGAAAAAGGGCATCGCCCGGATCGTAGGAGAGTGTGATCCCGATCTAATATTCGCGCCGGATCCCGATACCGGGCGTGAGTGCCACATAGATCATCTGAACGCAGGCCGCGCTGCGTCTCACGCTGCATACTTTGCTCCGTATCAGGGCATAGTGGAAAGAGAAGGCGCCTCCGCCGCAGATGTAAAGGGCATCGCATATTACATGACTGCAAAGCCGAACCGCTATGTGAAGGTCTCAAAGGAAGCGTTCGCTCTTCAGATGGAGGCTCTCTTCGGATGCCACGTCAGCCAGTTTCCGGCGGGAGATGCAGAAACAAAACAGCTCCAGATGTATCTGAAGCTGCGTTCTGCCGATTTCGGGATCCGTAATATGAGCGCGCATGCAGAAGGCTTCCGCGTGCTTGGAGTGACTCACATGCACTGTACTCCTGAGACGGTATGATGTTTTAGAAATACTGCGCTATACGGCGGAGCTTGGACTGCTCCATATGGTACTCCATAGCCTTGCGGCCTGCAGCAGCATTTCTTGACTCAAAGGCATCATAAATCGCCTTATGCTCCTCAAGTATGGATCTGAGGCTCTCTTCCGTATAAGTCTTATGCGGCGCAGAGTATTTCAGATAGGTATGGTATATCGCCAGCGTCTTCTGTATCATGCGGTTTCTTGTGCCTGCATAGATTATGTTATGGAACTGGGTATTGAATGAGAGCACTTTCTCTACATCTTCTTTTAGGGTGTAGAACTCCATAAACTCCAGGCTTTCCGCAAGCCTGTCGATCTCTTCACTGTTCATGCGCTTGACAGCCCACTCCACGGCCTGGACTTCAAAGAGTATCCTGAGGTCGAAAAGGTCTGAGATATCGCGTTTAGTAAGGCCTGTAACAAAGGCTCCGCGGTTAGGAATGTTTTCGATGAGACCATCTGCTTCCAGCTGTCTGAAAGCCTCCCTTACAGGGGTGCGGCTCACGTTGTATCTCTTGCAGACGACCTGCTCCGTGAGCTTGCTTCCGTCAGGGATGGCGCCCGAGAGAATATCTTTCTGAAGCTCGGAATACAGTCCGGCCGACAGCGGCTGGCTGGTTTTTTCTCCATTGATAGTATCCATAGCACACCTCCATATTCCATACATTTATTGATGTTGTATACAATTTAGTATACCCCTTCAGCGCCCGATGTCAATAAAGAAAGCAGGCATTTATGGAGCAAATCAGCCCTGCAGATGAAAAACAATAAAATACAAAAATGATAGACAGTCTCTATCATTTCTTGGGGAAAATGTATTGGAATTGATGTGATTACAATCCTATAATCAAAGTGCAGGGAAGCCTTTTCACGCTTCCGGAAATCGTTGGAAACCTTATTGTTTCAGGAAAGGAAGGAAACAATGATCAAGTATTATCAGCAGGGTACCGAATGGCATAATGGTGCTCCGCAGAAAGCGGCACAAGATGCTGACAGAAACGCCGGAAGAAACGGCACTATTGCTTATCAGATCCTGAACGCGCACCGCGCCCAGTCTGATGACGGTATATTCCATATCAGTTTTGATGCGCTGGTCTCGCACGATATCACGTACGTTGGTATCATCCAGACGGCCAGAGCAAGCGGCCTTAAGGAGTTCCCTATTCCTTATGCCATGACAAACTGCCACAACAGCCTGTGCGCTGTCGGAGGCACTATCAATGAAGACGATCACGTATTCGGCCTCTCTGCCGCAAAGAAATACGGAGGAATATATGTTCCTGCGAATCAGAGTGTCATACACTCCTACGCAAGGGAGGAGCTGGCTGCATGCGGCAACATGATACTCGGCTCGGACAGCCACACACGCTACGGAGCTCTCGGAACCATGGGAGTCGGCGAGGGCGGACCTGAGCTCGTCAAGCAGCTCCTGAAGAACACCTGGGACATCACTCCTCCGGAAGTGGTCCTCTGCTATGTGACAGGCAAGCCTAAAAAAGGCATAGGACCGCATGACGTAGCCATCGCTCTCGTTAAGGAGACGTTCGGCCGGGGGCTGGTAAAGAACAAAGTACTTGAATTTGCAGGACCGGGACTTGAGTATCTGCCTTACGATTTCAGAAGCGGCATCGACGTAATGACGACTGAGACGACCTGCCTCTCGTCCATCTGGGCAACCGATGATGAGATAAAGAAATACTATGAGATCTACAAGCGTCCGGAGTGCTACAGGAAGCTGGAGCCTGAGGAAGGCGCATACTATGACGCGATCATAACCATCGAGCTCGACAAGATGGAATCGATGATAGCTCTTCCTTTCCATCCTTCAAACGCTTATACAATACACGAATTCATAGAAAATGCCGATGAGATACTTGCCGGCGTTGAAGCGGAAGCCGCAAAGAAGTTCCCTAAGGCACATCTCGACCTCAGGTCAAAGGTGAGCGATAAGGGGGTCCTCGCGAATCAGGGCATCATCGCAGGCTGCTCCGGAGGTATTTTCGACAATATAGTTGAGGCAGCAGACATTCTTAAGGACGGAAGCACCGGCAACGGCTACTTCTCGCTTTCGGTCTACCCTACAAGCGTTCCGACGAGCCTGGCTCTCACCCGCGCGGGAAAGACCGAGACTCTGCTTGAGGCCGGCGCTGTAATAAAGCCGTCGTTCTGCGGACCGTGCTTCGGCGCGGGGGATGTACCGGCCAACAACGGCCTCTCGCTCCGCCACACAACGAGAAACTTCCCTAATCGCGAAGGCTCCAAGCCGGGCGAGGGACAGATCAGCGCAGTTGCTCTGATGGATTCGAGATCGATCGCCGCTACCGCCAGAAACGGCGGATACATAACCGCGGCCACAGACATAGATTACGAGACAGAACAGGTCCCGTACACATTCGATAATGAAGTATACAAGAAACGCTGCTACTACGGATTCGGCAAGGCAGAGCCTGAGACCGAGCTCATACTCGGACCTAACATTACTGACTGGCCGAAGATGTACGAGCTGGCAGACAACATGCTGCTCGAGCTCGCGGCGGTCATCAGAGATCCTGTCACTACGACAGATGAGCTCATCCCTTCGGGAGAGACAAGCTCGTACAGGAGCAATCCTCTCAGACTCTCGGAATTCGCGCTTTCACGCCGCGTTCCGGAATATGTCGGCCGCTCCAAGGCTGTGGCTGCTGACGAGGCTGCCCGCCGCGAAGGGGAAAAGCCTGCAAAGATGGTGAGGGCGCTCGGAGCTGTGGGAGATGCGGATGAGCTTCTGAAGAACACACAGTTTGGCTCCTGCGTATTTGCAAACAAGCCGGGCGATGGTTCTGCCCGTGAGCAGGCGGCATCGTGCCAGAAAGTGCTTGGCGGTTTCGCAAACATCTGCTACGAGTACGCTACTAAGCGCTACCGCAGCAACTGCATCAACTGGGGCATCCTGCCGTTCACGCTTGCAGAGGGAGACGAGTTCCCTTATGAAGAGGGCGACTTCGTATTTGTGCCTGGCATCCACGCCGCTATCGAGAGCGGACAGGAAGAGATCCCTGCAAAGGCCATACGCAAGGACGGATCGGTCAGTGATCTGACCCTGTATGTCAAAGGCCTCACCGCTGATGAAAAGGAAATTATCCTAAGAGGCTGCCTCATGAATTACTATGCGGCACAGAACAAATAGGGATTTACCGGGAGGAATGCCATGGAAATCAAAAAAACCGCAGTTGCAGGAACTCTTGAGAGCAGCGACTGCATGGTCACGGTCGAGCCGGCAAAAAAAGGCATAGAGCTCGAACTCGAAAGTGCTGTAATAAGGCAGTACGGAAGACAGATAAGAAAGGTTGCACTTGCGACCCTGAAGCGTCTTGGGGTGCGCAATGCCAGAGTAAGCATAGTCGACAAGGGCGCTCTTGACTGCACCATCAAGGCCAGAGTGGAGTGTGCCGTTATGCGTGCTGCTGAGCACGAAGGCAGGATCAACTGGGGAGGTATGATAAAATGAGCAATCCTAATAAATACCGCCTGCGCCGCACCATGATGTTTCTGAACTGCCAGAAGCCGAGCCTTATCAAGGATCCGTACGTGTATAAACCGGATTCGATCATGCTCGACCTCGAGGACGCAGTAGCTGAAAGAGAAAAGGATGCAGCGCGTTATTCACTCTATCACGCCCTGCAGGAGATAGACTACAGGGGCGTTGAGAGAGTAGTCCGTATCAACGGACTTGATACAAACCTCTGGCGTGAGGATATAAGATGCGCTGTTGCAGGAGGCTGCGATTCAATCCGAATTCCTAAGACCGAGACAGCTGATGATGTGCGTACAGTCGAGTACGCCATCGCAGAGGCAGAAAGAGAGTTCAACAGGCCGGAGGGCAGCGTGCTCATAATGGCGGCCCTCGAATCCGCGAGAGGCGTCATCAATGCCATGAGCATCTGCGACTCATCTGAGAGACTCTTCGGCATCGCTCTTTCGGGAGGCGATTATTCCAAGGACCTCCAGGTTCCTATCTCAGGGACCGGTGTGGAGTTCATGGGAGCCAGGCAGCACATGGTCATAGCTGCAAGAGCAGCAAAGGTGCAGTGCTTCGATACAGTATGGACTAACCTCGATGATATGGAAGGTTTCAGAAAGGAGACCGAGATCATACATGCCATGGGCTTTGATGGCAAGTCAATAGTCAATCCGCGCCAGATCCCTGTCGTTCATGAAATATACACGCCGAGTGAGAAGTCTGTCATTTTCGCCGAGAAGGTCATCAAGGAGATCGACACCAAGAAAGCTCAGGGCATAGGAGTATTCACGGTTGACGGCAAGATGATTGACATCGCGTTCTACGACGGCGCAAAAAGAACTATAGCTCTGGCCAAGGCATCAGGTGTATACAAGGGGGATCTTTAGAATGAAAAACGCAGTAGGAAGAGAGATCCCGGAAGAGATAATCGAGATCACCGGGAAAGAGCCGTTTCAGGGCAACTATTACCGCGACGATAAGCCGATCACACTCCACGGCCCTACGATCCGTCCGGTAATGAACAACCAGAAATCCAAGCTGGTAGGGAGTATCAGGGAAGCTCTGGAGAAGTGCGAGGCACACGACGGCATGACCGTTTCGTTCCACCACCATTTCCGCGAAGGAGACCTGATAGTCAACATGGTAATGAAAGAGATCCACGACATGGGTCTCAAGGACATAAGAATATGTGCATCCTCACTCGGCAAGGCTCACAGCGCGCTCGTGCCGATGATAGAGGACGGCACAATCACGAATATTGAGTCGTCCGGAGTCAGAGGCGGCATAGGCGAAGCTATCTCGAAAGGCAAGCTGAAGGGTCTGGCCATAATGCGTTCGCACGGCGGCCGCGTAAGATCTATAGCTACCGGCGAGAGCCACATCGACATCGCTTTCATCGGAGCTCCGACCGCTGACGATTACGGTAATCTGAGAGGTATCGGAGGCAAGGCTGACTGCGGCGTACTAAGCTACGCGATAGTTGACGGCAACCATGCGGATCACTGCGTTGCGATCACAGACTGCCTGGTGCCATATCCGAACTTCCCGGCGCACATCTCCCAGACCAAAGTGGACTATGTGTGCGTAGTCGATGAGATCGGTATCCCGTCAAAGATCGCGACAGGTGCTGCAAAGCCGACTACCGATCAGAGAAAGCTGCTCATGGCGCAGTACTGCACCGATGTAGTTGTAAACACACCTTGGTTCAAGGACGGGTTCTCGTATCAGACGGGCGTAGGCGGAGCTTCGATCGCTTCGACACAGTACCTCGCAGACATCATGAGAGAGCGCAACATCCGCATGGGATTCGGTGTCGGAGGCCTCACAAAGGCAATGTGCAAGCTCCTCGAAGACGGCATGGCTGACGTAATGCTCGACGTACAGGACTTCGACCTTGACGCGGTAAAGAGCCTCAAGAACGTGAACCACCACAGGATCCCGGCTGCCGTTTACGCTAACCCTCTCAACAAGGGCGCAGTAGTAAACAAGCTCGACTACGTAGTGCTGGCATCCCTCGAGGTGGACGTACACTTCAACTGCAACGTAGTTGTAGGATCCGACGGCATGATCACCGGCGCACAGGGCGGACACCCGGATACAGCACAGGGAGCAAAATGCGCGATAGTCATCTGCCCGCTTCTGCAGGGCAGGATACCGGCGATCTGCACCGATGTCACAACCGTCACCACACCGGGAGAGAGTATCGATGTAGTAGTCACGGACTACGGCGTAGCGGTCAACCCTGCAAGGCCGGATATCCTGAAGGCATTAAAGGAAGCTGACTGCGTGCCTCTCAAGACCATCGAGGAGCTCCGCGACATCGCTTACTCGATAGTCGGCGAGCCTGACAAGGTGGAGTTCGAAGACAGGATAGTAGGCATCATCGAAGCGCGCGACGGCACCATCATGGACGTTGTGAGACAGATAAAGGAAGTTTAGAGACCAGGAGATAAATAAGGAGAAAAAATGGAAAAGATCAGAATGACCACCCCTATCGTCGAGATGGACGGGGATGAGATGACAAGGATACTCTGGAAGATGATAAAGGATGAGCTCATCCTGCCTTTCGTCGACCTCAAGACTGAATACTACGACCTCGGACTTCCTGTCCGCGATGAGACGGGCGATCAGATCACAAAAGACGCGGGAGAAGCAATCAAGAAGTACGGCGTAGGCGTAAAGTGCGCCACGATCACACCAAACGCCCAGCGCATGACCGAGTATAACCTCCACGAGATGTGGAAGAGCCCTAACGGCACCATCCGTGCGATACTCGACGGAACTGTATTCCGCGCTCCGATCACCATAGACGGCATCAAGCCTGTAGTACGCAACTGGAAAAAGCCTATCACTGTAGCGCGTCACGCTTACGGGGACCTCTACAAGGGAACAGAATACCGCGTGCCGGAGAAGGGAAAGGCAGAGCTCGTATTCACAGGCGAGAACGGAGCTGAGTACCGCGAGACAGTCTATGACTTCGAGTGCCCTGGAATTCTTCAGAGCATCTACAACAAGGATACTTCGATCGAATCGTTCGCTCACTCGTGCTTCAAGTACGCGATCGAGACAAAGCAGGATCTCTGGTTCTCTGCAAAGGACACCATCTCAAAGAAGTACGACATGCACTTCCGCAATGTTTTCCAGAGCGTATACGATGAGTGCTATAAGGAGAAGTTTGAGGAGCTCGGTCTCACATATTTCTACACGCTGATCGACGACGCCATCGCACGCGTTATCCGCAGCGAGGGAGGTTTCATCTGGGCTCTCAAGAACTACGACGGAGATGTAATGAGCGACATGGTATCCACAGCGTTCGGTTCGCTCGCTATGATGACGTCCGTGCTCTGCAGCCCTGACGGCAAGTTCGAGTACGAAGCGGCTCACGGAACAGTGACACGCCACTACTACAAATACCTCAACGGCGAAGAGACTTCGACCAATCCGATGGCTACCATCTTCGCGTGGAGCGGCGCTCTCAGAAAGCGCGGTGAGATGGACGGACTCGAGGATCTGCAGGCATTCGGCGATAAGCTCGAGGAGGCATGCATCGATACGCTCAACGCCGGCATCATGACCAAAGACCTGGTCGGACTGGTCGACGGCATGGAAGCCAGGGCTGTCCTCACGAAGGACTTCATCGCTGCAATACGCGAGCGCCTCGAGAAGAAGCTTTAAAAACGTCAAGCGCCGGGCTGCCTGTTTTATAGCAGCCCGGCTTTTCATTCCGGCGACTGGCATTCGATATGCAGCGAAACGCACAATCCGGCGCTCCGATCTTTTTTTACAAGAGGGAATCCCGGGTAGTTAAAGGAAGGTAGCTAGATAAATTAACCATGGGCATTTCAATTTACGATACTCCACTGCCGGAAAGGCAGCTAAGTGAATATCTGCAGCTTCTTGAGACATGCGGTCTGCGCGACGAAGGCGACGCGGACATAATTGCGCTGATGACAGAAGATGACAGGCTGGTAGCATGCGGCGCTCTTGCGGGGCATACGGTAAAGCAGCTTGCTGTTGCTCCCGACGCGGAAGGACAGGGAGCGATGGCAGCCGTTCTTTCGGCTCTGATTTCAGAAGCATATGCCCGGGGAGTCCACAGGCTCTTTCTGTGCACAAAACCGGAGAACCTTCGCATGTTCGGATCCATGGGATTCCATATCGTGATAGAAACAAAGGATGCGGTCCTGCTGGAGAACAGAAAGGGCGGACTTGACAGTTTCCTGGAATCCATTCCGAAGTATGACGGAGTGTGCGGAGCTGTTGTGTGCAACTGCGATCCATTCACGCTCGGGCACCGGCATCTCATAGAATACGCAGTTTCACACTGTGACGATCTCTATGTATTCGCCGTCTCTGAGAAGGGATCGATGTTCAGTCCTCAGGAGCGGCTTGAGATGATCAGAAAAGGGACGGAAGATATAGCAAACTGCCATGTTTTCGAAAGCGACCTCTATCTTATATCGCGCGCTACGTTCCCGGCGTATTTCATACGGGATGAGTCCCGCGCAGATCTGGTGAAGTCTGATCTCGACATAGAGCTGTTCTGCAGAAGGATAGCTCCGGCGCTCAATATAAGCAGGCGTTTCGCCGGAGAAGAGCCGTTTTCGCCTGTCACGCGCGCATACAACGAAAGGATGAAGGAGCTGCTCCCTGCAAACGGGATCAGCTTTGAAGAGATACCGCGCCTGGCGGAGATCAGCGCCGGCAGGGTGAGAAGCCTGATTGAGAGCGGAAATATTGAGAAGATAAGGGAGATGGTACCGGAAAGCACCTATGAAGTCATACAGCGTAGATCTTGAGCAGATGCTTGCAGCCCGCGAAAGACGGGCTTTCATACAGAACAGGATGCTTGAGGGTGCCGGACCTGACCGGTGCCTTGTTTGCCTTACAATGAACATCGCGGGCGACGTAAAGCGCACGCCGATGATACGCATGCTTTTTGATACAGGCATTGAAAAGCTGAAAGAGCAGGGCTTCCGCATAGCGGAGGAATTCTTTCTGGATGAAGTGAGCGGATGCGAGGCTTTCTGGCTGCTTGATGAAGAGGGAGCGGGGGTCAAAGCTTTGCTGGAAGGAATCGAGGATTCATTCCCTGCGGCAAGGCTCTTTGACTTTGATGTGATAGTGCCGGGAGGGTGCAAGCTTTCAAGAGCCATAGGCCGGCGCTGCCTTATATGTGACTCCTACGCAGCGGAATGCGCAAGGAGCAGGAGGCACGGTCTCGGAGAGGTGAAGAAAGCGACAGAGGATCTGCTCAAAGCTTTCTGCGCCGGAAGGCTGGCAGAGGCCGCGCACGCTTCTCTCATGGACGAGCTGTATACGACTCCGAAGCCCGGCCTTGTAGACATGAGCAATAACGGAGCGCATACTGACATGGATGTGACTCTGTTTGAGAAAAGCGCAGACGCGCTTGCTCCGTATTTCAAAGACGCGGCGCTGCTGGGCATGGAGCGCTGCGGCATCGGTCCCCTGCGTGAGCGCGGAATAAGAGCTGAAGAAGAGATGTTAGCTGCCACGGGCGGCGTCAACACTCATAAGGGACTGATCTACTCGATGGGCCTTCTGCTTGCGGGAATGGGAAGCTGCCTTGCCAATGAAGGCGGCTCGTGCATCGAAAACGCAGCCGGACTGGCATGTCAGGATGCAGAGGATCATCTGATAAAAACACTTGCAGCTCCGGTGACCAACGGAGGAGCGGTATATAAGACATACGGTGCCAGAGGCGCCACTGGTGAAGCGGCAGCCGGATTCCCGGATGCTGTATACTGCCTTGAGCGCCTCAGCTATTACAGAAAAAGCGGCTGCCGCGGGCCGGCCTCTCTTGCGCTGTGCGATTCCATGGCTGTGCTCGAAGATACCAACCTTCTTCATCGCGGGGGCAGGGATGGGCTCGAATATGTCAGGGATGAGGCTGCGAGGATCTCGGCGATGCCGCCTGATGAGCGCATTGACGCGCTGCATGCATTTGACAGGGAGCTGATCAGCCGCGGCTTGTCCCCGGGAGGCAGCGCGGACATGCTTGCGCTTGCTTTTCTGCTGGAGCGCTGGAAGACTATAAGCGCATTCCTGTCCATTGAAGAAAGGGAGGACCGGTAATGACTCTTCAGGAGATCAGATACTTTTGTGTTACAGCCGAGGTGCTTCACTATACCCGTGCTGCGCGGCTCCTTTATATATCGCAGCCGAGCCTCAGCTACGCTATCAGCAAACTCGAGCAGGAGCTTGGGGTGCCGCTGTTTGAGAAAAACGGCAAGAAGGTGACCCTGACAAAATACGGAGAGGAGTTCCTGCCGTACGCGAAGAGAGCTCTTGCTGAGCTTTCCGAGGGTACTGAACATCTGCGGGAAATGAAAGTCCCGTCGACGGGAGGCATCAGCATGGGGTATATTTACAGTGTGAGCTTCTCTGCCCTCCCTGAATTCGTCAACAGATTCTACATGCATCAGGGAAACGAGCAGATCGCTTTCCGCTTCCGTCAGGGAAAGGCCGGGGAGCTTGTTGAGCAGCTGATGAACGGCACTCTTGACCTGCTTATTGCGGGAAAGCCGGATATGGCTTCCATAGACTTCATCCCGATCTACCGCCAGGAGCTCTACCTGATAGTGCCGGCCACGCACCGTCTTGCGGACGCCGAGTCGGTGACGCTGTCTGACATTGCGGGGGAGTATTTCATCTCGCTGAATCACGAAACGCTTACGTATCATCAGCTTGAAAAAGAGTTCAGAAAGGTTGAGTTTGAACCGAATACTATAATTGAAGCGGACGAATACAGCTCTATCGCGGCATCGGTCTCCACCGGCGCGGGAGTGGCAATAATGCCGATACTTCCGATTCTCGACAGCTTCAACGTGAAAAAGATACCTTTCGCAGACTCGTCAATGTACAGGGACATCTGCGTGCTGAGGTCTTCCTCACACGAAATGAGTCCGGAAGTTCAGAGCGTATGGGATCTGGCAGAACACATATCATACGAAATGACAGGCGCGGAAGATAAGCAGGAAGGGGTAAGGAACAATGACTGAGATCGAAAACAACAAAGGTCAGGCGGAAGATCTGGTAATAGACAAGCAGTACAGACTGCAGGAAAAATCCAAGGCAATAGAGATAATAAAAAGAGGCATGGATATTGCAAGAGAGGAGATCCCTAAGGGCCGGGTTGCCACATACATACCTGAGCTGGGCAAGGTGGATCCGCACCAGCTCGGTATTGTTATTAACCCGCTGAAGGGTGAAAAGATCTGTATGGGAGATTACGATGTCAGGTTCACCATGCAGTCAGTATGCAAGGTCATTATGCTTATAGTAGCTCTTGAATTATGCGGACGCGAGGCAGTGTTCAGCAAGGTTGGAATGGAGCCTTCGGGTGAAGCCTTCGATTCCCTGGTGGAGCTGGATGTAAGCAATTCCAAGCCTTATAATCCACTTATCAACTCTGGCGGACTCGCGCTTTGCGGACTGCTGCTGCCGGAGCTGTCGTTTCAGGATATACTGAGATTTACCAGAAGCATATGCTCAGATCCGGAAATAGTGCTGGATGAGGTGGTCTACCAGTCGGAGATGAAGACCTGCTCGCGAAATCGTTCCATAGCGTATCTCCTGCAGAGCAAGGGCATTTTGAAAAAAGACGTTGAGGATACTCTTCGGTTCTATACAAAAATGTGCTCGATGAGCGCCACTGCGGATTCGCTTTCAAATCTTGGCGTGATCCTGGCCAACGATGGAGTCTGCGCAGAGACCGGCAAGAGATTTATGCCGTCGCGTACCGCGCGCATAGTTAAAACGCTCATGCTTACATGCGGAATGTATGACGGTTCCGGATCATTCGCCATAAAAGTGGGAATACCTACCAAGTCAGGAGTCGGCGGCGGACTGCTTTCAGTCTCGGACAAGCGCGCGGGCATAGGAGTGTTCGGACCTGCGCTCGATACCCAGGGAAACAGCATCGCCGGATGCAAGCTGCTGAGGGAGATATCCAACGATCTCAGGCTGAATCTCTTCTATGACCCTGAGTGGAACAAGGAAACAGAAGAGGAGAATGACATTATCAGAGGCATAAGGGGATCGCATGTGATATGATTTCCGCGCTGAATACAATATGTAATAATTGAAATGAGGGGAGAAAACATGGGTAACAGAGCTTTCAGTGAAAACAAAAAGCATCTCGCGTTCGGCATGATGAGGCTGCCGATGATAGATGGCAAAATCGACAATGAGCAGGTATGCAAAATGGTGGACCGCTTCCTCGAGAGGGGATTCAACTATTTCGATACCGCACATGGATATCATGACGGACTCAGCGAGATAGCCATAAGGGAGTGCCTCACCTCCAGACACGACCGCAGCGAGTACGTCCTGACTGATAAACTTACAGATGAGTATTTCAAAACAGAAGAGGATATCAGACCGCTGATCGACTCGCAGCTCGAAGCGTGCGGTGTGGAGTATTTCGACTTCCTGCTGATGCACGCGCAGAATGCATCAAACTTTGAGTTCTTCAAGCAATGCCGCGCTTACGAGACCGCATTCGATCTGAAGGCGGAAGGGAAAGTGCACCATGTGGGGCTCTCTTTCCACGATAAGGCTGATGTGCTCGACCGCATTCTCACGGAATATCCTGACGTTGAGATCGTTCAGATACAGTTCAACTACCTCGACTATGAGAGTGTTGCCGTAGAGAGCCGCAAGGTATACGAAGTATGCCGCAAACACGGCAAGCCGGTCCTCGTAATGGAGCCGGTAAGAGGAGGCAATCTCGTCAAGCTCCCTGACGCAGCACAGAAGGTGTTTGATGAACTCAGGGCAGAGACCGGATCAGACTGCAGCAATGCGGGCTATGCTCTCAGATTCGCAGCCGGATTTGACGGGATCGAGATGGTGCTGTCAGGCATGAGCAACATGGAGCAGCTGGAGGACAATCTTAATATATTCAGCTGCAATGACGGGGATTTCGCACCTCTTTCTGACAGGGAACGCGAGGCTGTCGATAAGGTCGCTGATGTCTTCGGATCCATGGGAGCCATACCTTGTACCCAGTGCAGATACTGCATAGAGGAAAACCACTGCCCGATGGAGATAAGGATACCGAAGCTGTTCAGGGCATATAACAGCATGGTGCTTTTCGGCAAGGTGGATCCTTGGGAGGCATATGACAGGGTGATCGGAGAAGGCAGCGGCAAGCCGGGCGACTGCATAGAATGCGGCATGTGCGAGGAAGTCTGTCCGCAGCATCTTGAGATCAGAGATCTGCTTAAAAAAGTGGCTGAAATGTTTGAAGCTTAGCACATATAAAGTGTAGACAACCCAGAGCATTTTGTGTGATAATTAAGTTGGTTAAATAGGGAGTAGCTTGCGCAGATTTGCGTAACATATTTCGTCAGTACGGGACAATGCGCCCCGGAGTATGTTCGAAGTAGCGAGACTTTTACCGATATTTTTCGGTATGAGTCTCTTTTTTTAACAAAGGGGAGGAAGAAAGGCTATATGGATGCAACTAATGTAATCTCCTTATTAGGCGGCGTGGCGATGTTCCTTTTCGGAATGTCGGTCATGGGCGACTCGCTCAAGAAGGTAGCGGGCAGCAAAATGGAAATGATCCTGTATAAGCTCGCAGGCAATCCTATAAAAGGAATCCTGCTTGGTACGGGAGTCACTGCAGCGATCCAGTCATCATCCGCGACATCGGTAATGGTCGTAGGTTTCGTAAACTCCGGCATGATGCAGGTGAAACAGGCGATCGGCATAGTGCTCGGAGCGATTCTCGGCACATCCATCACGGGCTGGATACTTGCCCTCAACAGCTTAGGCGGAGGGGGAGGAGTAGCTTCACTGTTCAGTACTGAGGTGCTGACGGGCGTTGTAGCTCTTATAGGTATACTGCTCTGGATGTTCGGAAAGAAGGCAGCACATAAGAACATAGGCGGCATAATGCTCGGCTTCGCGGTACTGATGTACGGCATGAGCATGATGTCGGGAGCCATCGTTCCGCTGAGAACGGATCCTAAGTTCATAGATATGATGACAAGCTTCAGCAATCCGATACTCGGTGTGCTGATAGGTGTACTTGTAACGGCAGTGATACAGAGCGCGAGCGCTGCGGTAGGTATTCTCCAGGCTCTGGCAGTCACAGGAGCTGTCGAGTTCGACATGGCCTTCCCTATCCTGATGGGTATCGGCATCGGAGCTTCGGTACCGGTAATGCTCAGTGCTCTCGGAGCCAGCGTCAACGGAAAGAGAACTGCTTTTGTCTATCTCATTATCGATGTGCTTGGTGCTGTGATCGTCGGAGGCATTTTCTACATCGTCAGTGCGATCGTTCATTTCGACTTCATGACGATGGGGATGAGCATGGTATCTGTAGCTCTTACAAATACCCTTTACAGACTGGCAGTGGTCATAGTTCTGGCGCCGGCTATAGGAGCGCTTGAAAAGCTGGTATGCAAGCTCTTCCCGGAGGGACAGGAGGCGCTGGAAGAAAAGGCAGACATGGACAAGCTCGAGCCGAGATTTCTCGATCACCCTACACTTGCTCTCGCGCAGAGCAAGGAAGTCATTGAATCCATGGCAGCCAAAACTCTGGAAAGCGTAATGGGTGTCATTGAAACCAGAAGGGAGTACAGCAAGGAAGGTCTCAAGCGGGTAATTGATCTCGAAAGCGTGATAGACCGCTACGAAGACAAACTCGGCAATTATCTCTTCAAGCTTACTACATCTGACCTGGATGATGAGCATTCCGCGCAGGTCAGCGAAGACCTGAAAGTACTGTCAGACTTCGAGAGGATGTCTGACCACGCAAGGAATATTGCAGAATCGATAGAAGAGATCCACGAAAAGAAGATCAAGTTCTCAAAAGACGCATTAAGGGAACTGAACGTACTGGAGGAAGCGATAAAGGAGATCACGAATCTTACCATATTCTCCTTTGCGAACAACAGCTATGACAACGCTCTTGCGGTTGACCCGTTAGAGGAGGTCATAGATGACATATGTGACACAATGAAAGCCAATCATGTCGAGAGGATCGGCAAGCAGGAGTGTACGCTGGAGCACGGTTTCGTCTTCAATGACATGATCACGGATTATGAGCGTATTGCCGATCATTGCAGCAATATAGCCGTGCATGTTCTGGAAGCTGTCTCAGAAGTGGAAGGACATCACGCATATCACAGACAGCCGAGCTTCAGGCATGATGATTTCTTCAAGAAACATTTTGCAGAGTATAAGAAAAAATTTGAGATATAACAGGGTTTGGAAGGGACTGCCGTTAAGGTAGTCCTTTTTTTCTGCTTGCGATATAATAAAGTGTCAGCTTTTCAGGAAGATCTGACAGATTTTATTAATGGGGGCAGATAATGAGTGCTACCGCGATAACTTTACTTTTTACACTGATATTCTGGGGAATGTTCTACTATTCTTTCAGTAAGGACAGGAGCAGATACCGCAACTGCCATCTGCTGGCTTTTGCTCTGCTTTCAATGATCCCGTTTGTGGTCAACATTGCAGGAGATCAGGCAAAGGAAATGATGCTGACGACATTTCTGCTGACAATGGCTGCTATTCTTATAGTCCCGTTTTCCCTCATACACAACGGCATCGTGATGATCAGAAACGAGGGGAAATGTGCTGCGCATCTGCTATCGCTGGCGCTGGGAATTGCGGTTTTGGTAGGGGAGATACTGACTGCGTACAATGTCGTTATCTACTCATTTATGTTTGGGCTCGAGGCACAGACGGCGTATTTCCACTCCACCCCGTTTCTTGTGACATCTCTGATCGCCGTGACGGTAATATACGGTTCGATCTCATTTGTCGTATTCATGATATATTCGGTATTCCTGATGATAATCCCGAGGAGCAAGGACTTCGACTATGTGATAATACACGGTGCCGGACTCATTGAAGGGGAAAAGGTGTCGAAACTCCTGCAGGAGAGACTGGATAAGGCGGTATTCGTTTACCGCAAGGATCCGTCGCCTACCAAACTCATACCTTCGGGAGGCAAGGGGTCTGACGAGAACATATCAGAGGCCGAGGCCATGAAGAGATATCTGCTCGAGCAGGGCATACCAGAGAGCGATATCATTGTGGAAGATAAGTCGGCTACTACCCTTGAGAACCTGAAGTTCTCCAAAGAAATAATAGACAGCCGCGAAGGAAGAAAATACACAGCACTTGTGACCAGTAATTATCATGTTTACAGGGCACTCAGATATTGCCGCAAGGTCGGCCTTAAGTGCAAGGGCATCGGAAGCCATGTTGCGCTTTATTACTGGCCGTGCGCTCTTATACGCGAGTTCATCGCGGTTCACTCAGAGAAGAAGCACGCTCTGCTGTTTGCCCTCGGATGGGCATTCTGGATGTGGTTCACGGTGATGCTCATAAAGGCAAATTAAGCCATAAAAAACTAACATAAATCAAAAATTTCAGGAGGAACAGGTTAATGTCGTGTACTACAGTACTTGTGGGGAAGAGGGCCAGCAACGATAACTCAACAATGATCTCAAGAACAGACGACGGACGCTTCGATGTAAAAAAGACCATTATCGTCGATCCGAAGAAGCAGCCGAAAAGGTACAGAAGCAAGATCTCTCACCTTGAGATACAGCTGCCGGATGATCCGATGAGGTATACAGCCTGCCCGAGTGTTGACGGGAAGAAAGGGATATGGGCGGCCACCGGCATAAATGAGGCTGGTGTGGGAATGTCCGCTACAGAGACGCTCACGTCAAACGCAAGGGTACTATCGGCTGATCCGCTTGTCAGGTATATACCCGCTAAGGGCAGACAGAAGGAAGTCCCGGGCGGTATAGGAGAAGAGGATATAGTAGTGCTGGTGCTGCCTTACATACACAGCGCGAGAGAAGGTGTAAGGAGGCTTGCTTCGCTGCTCGAAGAATACGGCACATATGAATCGAACGGCATAGCTTTCAACGATGAGAACGAGATATGGTGGATGGACACGATCGGCGGGCATCACTGGATAGCGACACGCGTACCTGATGACCGTGTAGTGATAAATCCTAACCAGTTTGGCACCGATTACTTCGATTTTGAAGACGCATTCGGAAAGCAGGAGTCACATATGTGCTCGGCTGACCTCAGGGAATTCATAAAGGATAATTCCCTCGACTGCAATCAGAACGGAGAGTTTGATCCGAGAAAGGTGTTCGGCTCGCGCCGCGACATGGATCACGTTTACAACACTCCGAGGGCGTGGTTCATCGGACGCTACCTGGCTCCGAAGTCTCACAGCTGGGAAGGCCTTGATGCAGAGTTCACACCGGAGAGCGATGACATCCCGTGGTCGTTGGTACCGGACAGAAAGGTCACGGTCGAAGACGTACAGTATCTGCTCGCAGGCCATTTCCAGGGAACGCCTTACGATCCGTACGGAAAGCACGAGATCGGTCTCAGCGGAAAGTACCGGCCGATCGGCATCAACCGCACGGGAGTCACACATATAACGCAGATCAGAAACGGAGTTCCCGGGGAGATCAAAGGCATACAGTGGATCTGCTACGGATGCACCACTTTCTCGTGCTGGGTGCCGCTGTACACTTCCGTGCCATCGATCCCTGACTATCTCAGCAAGGTGACGCTGGATGTCTCTACTGAGAACCTGTTCTGGACATCAAGACTCATAGGAGCGATGGCTGACAAGGATTACGATCACTGTATACAGAACATCGAGCGCTATCAGGCTGCAGTCAACATCCGCAGCCGTCAGCTCATCCTCGAATACGATAAAAAGATGGCAGAGACAGGAGACTTTTCACTCGCTGCCGAAGCCAATAAGAAGATCTGCACGATGGCAAAGGAAGAGACCGATAAGGCCCTTGGCTGCATACTCGATACTTCGAGCGTGCGCATGAAGAACAATTCGAAGCTGTCGGACAATTAGAAGGTTAACAACACCTCAATGTGTTAAAATATCAGGTGAAGATACAGATAAAGATTTAAGGAAAGGAGATGGGATAGTTGGATTATAAAGTAAAACTGACCGACGAGCAGAGAGCGATACTCGAAGGCTCAAAGGGTGAGACTCTTGCCAAGGTGATGGAGTCACTTGTCAGATACGGAGAGCTTTTCGGCGCGACCGAGATGGTCCCTATCAGCAGCAAGTACAACCACCTCGTTACCTCGTTCGGGCTCAAGGCTCTCGGACCGGTCTATGATCTTATGGACAAGCTGCTCGAAGCGGGCGCTCCGTCCGGACAGAAGTTCACGGTAGATCCTAAACCGCTCGATAAGAACGTTCCAAGCAACATCGCACAGGATGTCGTTTTCAAAATGTTCATGTACAGCAGACAGAAGGATTATGAGAAACAGCTGGCAGAACTCGGCCTGCTCTCGGACAATGCCTTCACGTGCACCTGCTACATGGATGAAGTAGGCAACAAGCCGGGATTCGGCGAAGTGCTCAGCTGGTCTGAGTCATCGGCTGTCGTATATGCCAACTCAGTGCTCGGCGCAAGATGCAACCGCAACTCCGGTATTATCGACCTGATGGGGTCGGTGATAGGATACGTGCCGAAATTCGGTCTCCTTACAGACGAAGGCCGCAAGGCGGACTGGATCGTAGAGATAAAGACGACCAAAAAGCCTGAGGCTCAGCTGCTCGGATCCGCTATAGGAATGAAAGTCATGGAGGATGTTCCTTACGTGAAGGGACTCGACAAGTGGCTCGGCACGGAGCTCGATGACGAGGCATGCACTTACCTGAAGGACTTTGGCGCAGCCACCGCTTCAAACGGAGCTGTAGGCCTTTATCACATCGACAAACTCACGCCTGAGGCTGCCAGATACGGCGAGTCGCTCATCAAAGAAGGCGCTAAGGTATATGTCGTAGACGATGCGGAACTCGAAAGAGTCTACAGGGAATACCCTGTGATCTGGAAGAATAAGGACGCTGAGCCAAAGCTCTGCTTCATGGGCTGTCCGCACATGAGCCTGCAGCAGCTCAAGGACTGGACTGAAAAGGTTGAAGAAGGACTTGCAAAAAGCGGTGCACCAAAGGTGTCAGTCCCGACGGTCTTCACCGCTGCTCCTGATGTTCTCGAAGCATTCGAAAAGACCGAATATGCCGAAAGACTCAAGGCAACAGGAGTCATCACTTCATACATCTGCCCGCTCATGTACATGAACAATCCGCTCAGCGAGAAGATGCCTGTGATCACGTCGAGCAACAAGCTCAGAACATACACATCCGCCCGCTTCTAT
>JAFVPI010000072.1 GCA_017505405.1 Mogibacterium sp. | reverse complement strand
TTATAAATGGTTTCCCATATGTCATAAACACACGAGCAAAAATCCTGTGTTTCACCGTTGGAATCATCCTTATCAGTATTGTTCCACTTTACATATGTCCAATTACAGAGTTCAAAAAGATCTGCATATCTGTTCTCGGCACACAGCCCTTCTTTAGCTCCTTCCAGACCTTCCGTCACATCCATGCAGAGACCTCCGCAGTCACGCCAGTCGGCAAAGCCCCTTCTTGTATTGTTAATAAACGCCGCGGTTATGAACTTCTTATAATCCTGCAATTTCATATCTCGAATCCCTGCTTCATTAGTTTATCTTGCAAAACCAAATAGAGCTTAATCAATGCATCTGAATCTTCTAAAAATCACATTTTAAGAAGATTCATTACCAACAATGTCATTATATCCTTTTCTTTTGGGTCTGATTCGGCAATCATTAGAGTAATCGCAACCAGAGCTCCGTCACTGATCCGTTTATTTCCATCCACAAAAAGAGCATTATTCCTATTTAAAAACTCCAGAAATACTGATGCTGCAATGCGTTTGCAACCATCTGCAAACGGATGATCCTTGATCATAAAATATAATAGATTGGCCGCTTTTTCCTCTAAAGATGGATATACTTCGCCGCCAAACACATCCTGATAAACCGCCGCAAGTATACCCTCAACTTTCCCGGATTCTTTCTCGACTCCAAAAACGTCTGAATGAAAAGCATCCTCCATCTTGTCAATCATGGCTCTGCAGTCATCATAAGTGATTCGATATAAAGGCGTATTTCCATCTGGCTTTTCTATCGATTGATGGTCATACTGATCGAGAAGCAACAACGCCTGAGTATACTGGTCTACAGCCGTAAGAACATCCTTTTGTTCCAACTCTAAAGTATCTGCAAGCATCCGCGTCTGTATTTCGACAGTTTTCTGCAAAGCCTGGAGACGCTTCTCATTAATTGCATAGCCTTTCAGAATGTATTGTTTTAATATAGAGTTAGCCCATTGTCTGAACTCAACGCCCCTCTGTGATTTAACTCTATATCCTACGGATATGATTACATCCAAGTTATAATACTGAGGGGGTCTTGAAGCATTTCCATTACTTCTGTCGAAAATTTCGACAGAAGTATCCCTCTGTAATTCACCTTCTTTGAAAATCTTCCCAATATGATATGCAATAGATGACCTGGCCGTATCAAACAATTCGCTCATTTGATCTTGAGTAAGCCATACTGTATCCCTATCGATTGGAACCGGGAGGCATATTGCTTTGTCCTTTGTTTCAAAGAGAACTATTTCATTTCTGCTTTCCATATTCCTCTCACCGATGCATTAAGTATCAATAGCAGTATTTTTTCATTTATTATGATCATCACCATTTACAATCCTATGATAATCCTCCATCTCGACATCAAGCGTGATCGTTCTCTCCCGGGTGTTGCTCACTCGCTGCAAAAGGCTCACGACTTCCACATGTTTTGTCATTGGGAAGTTATCGTATGCCTTTATGGACCTTATTTCATATCCGTTGGCACGGAAGCTGTCGAGATTTATACATAACGTTTTAGGGTTGCAGCTCACATATACTATCTCGTCAATACCGTATCTGCAGAGCATGGCAACCGCCTTGTCATGTATGCCTACACGAGGAGGATCCACAACTATCACGTCCGGTTTTTCAGGGATCTCATCAAGTTTTTCCTTTACATCGCCGCAGATATAATGACAGTTGCTTATTCCGTTGAGTTCGGTGTTTGAACTCGCGGCCTCTATCGAATCATCTACAATATCGATCCCGTATACAGCCTTTGCCTTTGAAGCCATCAGCTGCGAGATGGTGCCTGTTCCGCAGTACAGGTCATAAACAGTCTTTCCGCTCACGTCCGGAACAACTTGAAGCACATCGGAGTAAAGTCTCTCGACAGCATCGATGTTGGTCTGGAAAAACGCAAATTCATTTACTTTGAACCTGAGCCCCAGTATTTCTTCATTGTAATAATCCCTGCCCCACAGCACTTTGTGGCTCTCATCTATAACGGCATCAGCAAGGCTGTCATTTAGCGTCCGCATTATACCTATGATCTTCATGTCGCCGGTGTCGAGTCCCAGCAGTGCATCACGGAAGCCATCTTCATCAAAAAAAGCATTTGCGCCGTTTGCCTCACCGTCACTTGCCGTAACAATGTTGACCAGAAGCTCGCCCGTCCTCACTCCGCATCTCACAACGAGATTCCGGAGAAGTCCTTCATGCGTCTTGCGGTGGTACGGTCTGTAACCTTTGGAACGGCAGAATTCGAGTGTTGCGCGGAGGACCGCGTTAAAAGCAGGCGGTACCAGCTGACATTCATCTGTAGTGATTATCGACATCCAGCGGCCTTTGTAGTGCATGCCGAGCTCGAGTTCGCCGCCTTTCTCCAGGTCACCGAAGGTGTACTCCATCTTGTTTCTGTATCCGCCTGTGCAGATAGCAGGTTCCATGCCGAGATATACCGACTCATCGATATCGTGTTTATTGAGGAGACGCCTGACGGACTTGTCTTTCTGCCTGTATTGCTCAGCGTAGTCTGTACCCTGGTAAATGCAGCCGCCGCAGTGTTCGGCAGCCGGGCACAGCTTGTCAGCAAATAATATCTTTGTATCTTTCAGAACCATATCTATTTCTTTCTTCCGGTCATGATCCATGAAGCAGCGAAAACAGCTCTTCTCAGCAGTTTGTCGCCCCCGTCCCGCATATCAATGGGGTCCGCATATTTTTTCACCCAGCGCAGAGGAAGCATCTTATCGCATAAGAAAAAAGCGAGCGCATGACAATAGATCTCACGCGCAAGCTGGAGTTCGCTCATGCCGCTGATCCTCCCCTCCGAAATGATATTCCGGGCTTCCTCCATGCATGCATCTTTACTGAGGAATTCTTTTCTTACTTTTATGGAGTATGTTCTCATTGCTTGTTATCGTAATATTTTGAGTAAAATTCTGTTTTGTACTCCGTGAATCTGTCTTCTTCGATCGAAGATCTTATGTCTTCACACATATGCGACAGGAACCTGAGATTGTGCTCTGACAGCAGCATGTGGGAAAGCGTCTCTCCTTCCCTGAACAGATGCCTCAGATAGGCCCTGCTGTAATTTCTGCATGTATAGCAGTCACACTCAGGATCAAGCGGGCCGAAGTCTCTTCCGAACCTTGCGTTCTTAATGCTTATGCGGCCCTGGCTCGTCATTGCCATGCCGTGGCGCGCGATCCTTGTAGGCTCCACGCAGTCGAACATATCCACTCCATGCTCCACAGCCTCAAAGATGTAATCCGGGGTGCCGATCCCCATTACATAGCGCGGCTTGTTCTCAGGCAGCAGGTCAGGCGCATATTCAAGTACTCCTATGTATTCCTCTTTGGTCTCTCCCACAGAGATACCACCTATCGCATAGCCGGGCAGGTCAAAACCTACAATAGCTTCAGCGCTTTTCTCCCTGAGATCCCTGAAGAAACCTCCCTGCATGATCCCGAAAAGAGCCTGCTTTTCAGTGTTTTTGTGAGCCGCAATACATCTTTCGAGCCATCGTGTAGTCATGGCCTGTGATTTTTCTATATATGCGTGATCTGCATCAGGAGGAGCACACTCATCAAAAGCCATCATGATATCAGAGCCAAGATCAGTCTGTATCTCTATTGACTTTTCCGGAGTAAGCATATGCCTGCTTCCGTCTATATATGACTGGAACTTCACACCTTCTTCGGTGATCTTGCGCATGTGCCCGAGGCTGAACACCTGGTAACCGCCGCTGTCGGTAAGTATAGGCCTGTCCCAGTTCATGAACTTATGGAGCCCGCCGGCTTCCCTTATAATGTCACTGCCCGGTCTCAGATACAGATGATATGTGTTGCCGAGAATGATCTGGGCTCCTGTGCGCTCAACATCCTCCGGCTTCATCGCCTTTACGGTGGCCTGTGTGCCTACAGGCATGAAAACAGGAGTCTCTATCACGCCGTGAGGAGTCGTGATCCGTCCTCTTCTGGCCTTGGTTTTTGCATCCTTATGAAGTAATTCGAAAATGAGTGCTGAATTGCCCATTATGTTCTCCTATTTGATAAGCATCGCGTCGCCGTAGCTGAAAAAGCGGTACTTTTCCTTTACGGCGATATCATATGCCTTCAGTATCTCTTCCCTGTCGTAAAGCGCGGATATAAGCATCAGGAGCGTCGATTTCGGCAGATGAAAGTTGGTGATGAGAGCATCAACGATCTTGAACTGATATCCCGGGTAGATGAAAATGCCCGTCGAAGTCTCCCCGGCCTTCACCCTGAAAAGCTTATTTGCAGCATCCTTGCCTGAAAACGGCTGGAAAGGCATCCCAGCCATGCTTTCGAGCGTTCTGGTAGATGTAGTACCGACGGATATTATTCGTCCGCCATGCTCAATGGTATCGTTGATGATAGCAGCGTTTTCTTCATTGATCGAACATTCTTCGAAGTGCATTTTGTGATCTTCGATATTGTCGACCTTTACCGGCCTGAAAGTGCCTATCCCGACATGAAGCGTCACATAGGCTATGCGCACGCCTTTGTCAGCTGCTTTTGCAAGCAGCTCTTTTGTAAAATGCAGGCCTGCGGTAGGCGCGGCAACGGATCCATCGATGCGGCTGTAGACCGTCTGATACATCTCCTTGTCATCATCAGTAGCAGCCCTGGTTATGTATGGAGGGAGCGGCATGGAGCCTATCTCTTCAAGTCTTTCCATGAAGATCCCCTCGTATTCGAACTCAACCAGCCTGGTGCCGTTGTCAGGGTCATGTATGCCCAGGACATGCGCCAGAAACGGCTGCCCGATCCCGTTTACCAGAGTGTATCCTTCCTCCGGCGCTTCACATCCTGCCGGAACTGTATCAGTTTTGCCTGCAAGTATTACCGTATCGCCTTCATGCAGTCTTTTTCCGGGTTTTACCAGGCATTCCCACCTGTCTCCCTCTATACGCTTGATCAGCAGAAGCTCGATATGGGCTCCGGTGCCTTTCTTAAGGCCGTACATTCTGGCAGGAATGACTCTTGAGTCATTAAGAACCAGGCAGTCGCCCGGGTTTACATAATCTAATATATCGTAAAAATGACGGTGTTCAACCGTCTTTTCACGCCTATCGAGAACCATCAGCCTGCATCCGTCTCTCTGCTCCATCGGAGACTGGGCTATGAGGTCCTCCGGAAGATAATAATCAAAATCGTCAAGTCTCATTATTCGATATCCATGCGGAGCTGTTCTGTCTCAGGCTCTCTGTAAAGCCCCAGCAGCCCCATGTGTTCATATGCAGCGCGTGATGCTACTCTGCCCTTCTGCGTTCTGTAGATCAGGCCTGCCTGTATAAGATAAGGTTCATTGGCGTCCTCAATCGTGACCCGCTCCTCGCCTATCGCGGAAGCAATGGTCTCGATGCCGACCGGACCGCCGTTGAAACCTTTGATTATTGTCGTAAGTATGTCTCTGTCGAGCTTCTCAAGTCCCAGCTCGTCAACGCCCAGTGCTTCAAGCGCCCTGAGTGTTATATCAATGTCTATGTTTCCGTCTGAGATGACCGAAGAGAAGTCCCTGACACGTTTGATGAGCCTGTTGCCGATACGCGGGGTTCCTCTCGAGCGCCTTGCGATCTCATCCAGTGAGGCTTCATCTATCGAAGCATCCAGAACATTTGCTGTTCTGCGCAGTATCTCTTTTATCTCTGCAGGAGTATAGAACTCAAACTTCTCTACGATACCGAATCTGTCTCTGAGAGGCCCTGACAGGCTTCCGGCACGTGTAGTGGCACCTATCAGAGTGAACCTGGCTATATCTATCCTGAGCGACCTTGCTGCCGGTCCTTTGCCGATGATGATGTCAAGCACATAGTCTTCCATTGCCGAATACAGGACTTCTTCAACCGAGCGGTTGAGCCTGTGGATCTCATCTATGAAAAGAACGTCGTTGTCGTTCAGATTTGTGAGTATGGCAGCCAGGTCTCCGGCTCTGCCAATGGCGGGACCCGATGTGATCTTTATGTCTACTCCCATCTCATTTGCAATGATGCCCGCCAGTGTGGTTTTCCCGAGTCCCGGAGGACCGTAAAAGAGCACGTGATCGAGCGGCTCTCCCCTCATCTTGGCAGCCTCAATGTATATAGACAGGTTGTCCTTGGCTGCTGTCTGTCCGCAGTATTCGCTAAGATACTGCGGCCTGAGAGTCATTTCGCCCGCAAGCTCCCCCGGTGTTGCTTTTGTCTGTGTTACTCTGTTGTCCATTCAGTCCACTTGATCCTTGTTGCGTACTAAGTCTATATGATTCCTATAAAAGGAACTTCAGTGATTTCTTTACGTATTCTTCTGCGCTGAGGTCTTCGTCAGGAACCGAAGCGACCGCAGATTCCGCTTCTTTCTTGCTGTATCCGAGAGTTGTGAGCGCTATGACGGCTTCGCCTCTCTCCCCGCTTCCAGGTGCTGCAGCCGGCGCGATCCCGCTGCTTATATCTGCTCCGTCGAACGGAAGTACTGATACCTTGTCTTTGAGCTCCAGTATCACTCTCTCGGCTGTCTTCTTTCCTACACCCTGCGCCATAGAAATAGCCGCTGCATCTCCTGAAGATATGACTGATTTTATCTGGTTTGGAGTGCCGAGCGACATTATGGCAAGACCGGCTTTAGGACCAACTCCCTTTACGGTGATAAGCTGCTCAAAGAGTGCGAGCGCATCAGCGTCCGCAAAACCGAAGAGAGCCATGCCGTCTTCCTTTACCTGCATATAGGTGTAGACGCAGACTTCATCGCCCTCACGTGCAGTAAGAAGACTGCTCGTATCAGACACATAGACCCTGAAGCCTATTCCGCCTGATGTCTCTATGATCATGGCTCCTGATTCGTAATAAAGATATTGACCTCTGAGAAATCTGATCATATGTCTTTTTCCCTTTTATTATTTGTAAAACTATCTCTTCTGCAGCGCTGCAAGTCTCCCGCCCGCGTGATGTGCGTGACAGATCGCCGCTGCAAGAGCATCCGCAGTATCGTCTGGCTTCGGCACTTCACTCAGGTTAAGTATCATCTTGACCATTGTCTGGACCTGTTTTTTATCCGCCCGTCCATAGCCTGTAAGAGATGATTTTATCTGGAGAGGTGTATACTCGGAGATCTTTATTCCGGATTTTGCGCACGCAAGAAGAGCCATGCCTCTGGCTTCACCTACCATGATGGCTGTAGTAGCATTTGTATTGTAGAAGAGCTCCTCCACAGAAGCCTCATCAGGTTTGAATTCGCTTATGATACGGCTGAGCTCATCATAAAGCACCTTCAGCCTCTCCTCGTTCGGAGTATGCGCTTCGGTAGTGATAGAACCGTAAGCGACAGGCGTGAATTTGCTTCCTTTATAATCTACTATCCCGTAACCCATAATGGCGTAACCCGGGTCGATTCCAAGTATCCTCATGCATTGAATTTTAACATTATTACGCTATATTGTCTATGTTCGTTTTTTGTTCTTTTTTTGCCGGACGCCCTGTTTGCATATGCCTGACCAGTCCGCTGTACCTCTCAAAACGGTTATTCAACGTTTTTCATCAAAATCTGCTCGATTTTAGGCAATATTGTCACTTTATTCTGTATTTATTCATCATTCCGTATTTTTATGCTATAATACTTGGGAATGACAAGCCATGAACGGAGGCAGATATGAGACTATCAAGACAAAACAAGATTCTCGAGATCATCAAGACGAATGATGTCGAAACACAGGACCAGCTCCTTACCCTTCTCAGGGATGCGGGCTATACAGTTACCCAGGCTACAGTATCAAGGGATATACGCGAGCTTCAGCTTATAAAAGGACAGGGCAAGGATGGCAGATACAGATATTCTGCAGGCAATTATGAAAACCGCCCGATATCTGACCGCTTTAAAAAAATATTCCGCGAGACTACCCTTTCATATGCATGCGCTCAGAACCTGATAGTGGTAAAGACTCTCCCGGGATGTGCAGGCGCAGCCGGAGAAGCCATCGATACACTCAGTCTGGAGCATATGGTCGGTTCTGTTTGCGGTGACAATACAATGCTGGTCATTGTGGACCATGAAGAGAACGTTCCTTACATCACAGCAGAATTCGATAAGGTGCTCAACTCCAACGATTAACATATAATGATAGACCGTATTGAGATAAACAATTTTGCGACCATCGAGCACCTGTCTTTTGACCTGGGTGGCTGTTTTAACGTGATCACAGGTGAGACCGGTGCAGGCAAGTCCGTGCTCATAACCGCTGTGAGTACCGTGCTTGGTGACAGAGCCGATACTTCGATGGTCAGGACCGGCGCAGACAGAGCTTTTATTCAGATCGCAGGCACAAAAAATGGTGAGGATGTGATCATTTCACGTGAGATACTCGCAGGCGGTAAATCCATATCCAAACTTAACGGCGAGATGGTAACGCTGGGCCAGCTCAGGCACTTCTGCAGCGACTGGATCGATATCCACGGACAATACGATAATCAGCAGATCCTCGATCCTGATAATCATATACGCATCACTGACAGTTTTCACAGCGAGGTGCTCTCTCCGGAGCTCGGGAAACTTCGCTCCTGCTACGACGAGTACAAGTCCGCTCAGAATGAATACGAAGACCTGCTCAAAGAAGAAGCGAACGCTGCCCGGCAGCAGGATTATTACAGATTCGAATACAAATACATCCAGGACCTTGGTCTGTACGCAGGCGAAGATAAAGAGCTTGAGGACAGGCTTGCGATGATGAAGAACAGCTCCAGGATATTCCAGAGCGTCCGTTCTTCGTATGACCTTCTTCAGGGAACCGGATATGAAGGAGGTCCTTCCCTGCTTGACGATCTGAGCCGCGTAGCTTCTGAGCTTAGTGAAATAGGCGGTTACAGTGATCAGATCTCATCTATGGCTACACAGGCATATGATGCATATTACTCGCTTGAAGATATTTCTTCGGGTCTGCGCGACCTGCTCTCCTCCCTCAGTTTCTCAGAACAGGACATGGATGACATTTCAAGTCGTCTGGCTGTGATCGAGGATGCAAAGCGCAAATACCGCAAGTCTGTCGAGGAGATACTTGAATTCAAAGATGAGCTTAGCAGTAAACTTGAACTTATACAGAACTTTGATGCTGAAAAAAAGAGGCTGGCCGAAGCTGCTCAGAAGAAATATGACGTACTGGAAGCTCAGGCTGAGCATGTAAGCGAATTGAGGCACATAATAGCTTCAAGGCTGGAGTCAGCCATAGTCAAGGAGCTGAACGATCTGGAGTTTGCCAACTCGGAGTTCAGGATCGATATAAGCAGGATGGATGAGATCGGACCGCTTGGTTTTGACAAGGTGGAATTCCTCATATCCACAAATCCGGGAGACCCGCTCATGCCGCTGACCAAGATCGCATCCGGCGGCGAGATCTCAAGGATAATGCTTGCTTTCAAGCATATAATCGGTGAAACCGACCGGGTCGAAACCATGATTTTCGATGAGATAGACACCGGTATCAGCGGACATACCGCTCTTGTAGTCGGCAGAAAGCTTTCAGAGATCGCAGGTCACAGACAGATCATTTCTGTGACTCATCTTCCGCAGATAGCCGCTTATGGTGACGATAATTATCTTATTAGCAAGTCCATCGATAATCAGAAATCATATACGAATATCGACCATCTTGATGACGAATCGAAGGTACGCATGATAGCCGCTTTGTTCAGCGGCTCGTCAGAGAGCGAAAACGCTCTCGAAGCAGCACGCGAGCTTATCGCATCTGCAAAATAAAAGACCTGCCTTACGGGCAGGCCGAGATCGCTATCAATTCCAGGGCAACATCCTTGTCGATGATGCCGCTTTTTATGTCTCTGTCCGTGTTATAAAGTTCGGTAAGTATCTTGCCTATACGTCTTTTGCTGTATCTGCCGGCAGCATTGAAAGCACGCTTGAACCTGAACTCATTCACGCCCGTCTTCTTTGCCATCTGGGAGATGCTGTAGCCCTTTTCATTCAGCTCCACCGCATCATACATTATCTCGAACTGTTTTGTGAGCAGCGCAAGCACTGCCATCGATCCGTCCTCATCTCTTATGATGGCTTCAGCGATCGCAAGAGCCTTTCCCCTGTCGCCTGAGACCAGTGCATCGACCAGCCCGAACACGAATCGGTCACTGTCACCAATCAGGATATCTTCAATAAGTTGTGCGCTTATAGAATCACCGCTGCAGGCTCTTACGATTTTATCGGTATCTTTCTCAAGCTGGGCCAGATCGTACCGGCTTTCTTTATTATAGTAGCCGGTGACATCTATCATGTGCTCAAGCTCACGCCTTGCGATCATCTTTCCGGCTTTATGAACACGCTTCGTTATGAAGGACTTGAGATCAGCACGCTCAAGACGCGCGAACTCATACGCACCGCATGCCTTCGCAAGCTTTTTGCCATACGATGTGAGATCCGGCGAATATCTGCTTTCTACGACAAATATCACGACTGAAGAGCCCTGAGGCTGTGACGCAAATTTCAGCAGATCATCGGCATTTACATCGGCAGCTTTTCTGAAAAGCGGCAGATAATTGCGAACAACAACCACCCTTCTTTCAGAGAACATGGAATACGCCCTGGCCTGAGCCATTATATCAGCAGCAGTCACCTGTTCTCCTTCAAGATGTATAAGGTCTATGTCACGGGCAGCCTCGTCCACATAATCATTTACAATGCTTTCGACAGCCCAGGCCATAAGGAAATCTTCTGCTCCGTAGAAGAGCAGAACATCCTTCAGTATTCCTTTATTCCTATCATTAACAAAGTCTTTATATGCCATGGAAGAATTATACCACACCACCTGTAACTGCTCACAGTTCTTTCGCTCTGAACAGGTCAACGGAAATGCGGTCTCCGTAAATGTCGATGCCTATGGCACCGGACAAATCAGTGCGGAATACCTGTATGCCGCGTTTTTCCAGCCGGTCAAGTGTCTGTTTATGCGGGTGACCGTAGAAGTTGTTGCGGCCGCATTGGATCACGGCGATCTCCGGATGAGCTGCATCAAGAAATGCTTCGCTGGAGCTGGACTTGCTGCCGTGATGAGCGATTTTCAGGATGTCGCATTCAAGTGTGTCTGTACCCTGATAGTATTCGATCATCTCCTGCTCATCTTCTTCCAGGAGATCGCCGGTCACCATTATTTTTATTTTTTTGTAATGGATCATATAGACTGTGTTGTGCTCGTTAGGGTCATCCGCGGCAATCGGTTCATCAGATACTTCAACCGGCCAGATCACTTCTATACTTACATCATCAGAAATATCGATTCTTGTATACGGCCCGATGTAGAAGACTTTCATTTCAGGATTAGACGCCCATCTTTTTTCACTGTTCGATGCCACTCCTTTTTCAGGCTTTTCACAGGAGCTGTCACTGGTTTTGTGTGAGGAGCTGTCACTGGTTTTGTGTGAGGAGCTTGCAAAGTGTCCGTCTGTCAGGCTTGCTCTGTAGTCAGCCGGGATTCCTATAGCGCCGACGGGAAAGACTTCGGCCAGTTCCTCTATGCCCTTGTAGTGGTCGGCATGAAGGTGCGTAACAAGGGCAATTTCTACTGCGTCGGCGCCTCCGTGCAACAGATAAGGCATCAATATGCTTTTGCCAATGTTGTAGCCCTGTTTGCTGCGCCCGTTTTCTGCCTGCCCGCTGTTTCCTTGCACAGCCTGTCCGCCTCCGTCAATGAGCGCATTATGCCCTTCTGCCCTGATGTGTACGCAGTCTCCCTGCCCGACAGATACAAATACTATCTCATCATCGGATATCGTGTCGTAGAGACATGAGAAAAGCATGGCCACAGGCATCAAAAGCAGTATCCCCTGTCTGAGGACTGCTTTCACATCTTTTCTCAGAAGCATTACTCTGGTCCATTCTGAAGCAAGGCCAAAGACGATCACGTAGATCATGATCATAACCGCCGTTCCCGGGCCTGCAGTCTTTAAAGAAAAACTTCCTCCAAGTCCTAGGATATGATTAACATCTATTACTGCCTGCGAAATGAGTTCTGCAAGTTTTATCCCTGATGCCGGTACTCTGCCGAATGAAGCCTCCATCATCAGCATCAGTATGCAAAGAGGCACCAGCACCGAAGCGAGCAGTATCACCGGTACGTTTATGAGTATTGAGAGCGGGTTGATCCTGCAGTATGAGTATGCGATGACGGGAAGCGTGCCTATCTGTACCGCAAGCATTACAGCCAGTGCCTCTCCGGTCACAGATGATACCGGTCCGGTGAGAAATGCGATCCCGCTAAGTGCCATGAACGACAGCTGGAATCCTGAGCTGAACAGCTGATACGGCTGATATGCAAGTATAAGAAACGCTGCCATACTTAGTGATGTCAGAAGATCGGAGCGTCTCCGCAAATGCGTTGAAAAGAGACTTATAGTCATTACGATGCAGGCTCTCACGGTTGCGGGACTCCACATAGTCATCTCGCCGTAAAGCAGAATGACCGCAATTATCAGGGCTGAGACCGGCAGAGTTCTTTTGCGTGCTGTCATGAAACGCAGCAGTCCATAAAGAAAGCCAATGTGGAGCCCGCTGACTGCAAGTATGTGGCCTGTTGAGTTGATGTTGAATTCTTCGAGCAGATCTTCATCTATCCCGGATTTGTCACCGAAGATCACTCCCCGCATGAAGCCTTGCGTGTCTGCGCTGAATCTGCTCAGGAACGACTCCCTGGTTGAATACAGGAAGCATCTTGCCTTGGTGAATACTGATGCGTTGTTATCAGTGACTTCCAGAATATAAGCCTTGAATCTGATCGTGACTCCTTTGCTCTTCATGTACAGGGCATAGTCAAAGCATCCGGGGTCTTCTGCCTGAGACAGATCCGCGTATTCCCCTCTTGCTTCAACCATCATTCCAATGTATTTGTATGATCCGGAACTGTCAGAGATTCTGTTTTCTATGTGCCCATCCTGCTGCGCAGACAGTCCCGTTGTTGTGTATTCATTCTGCCGGGGAGACATCCATATTGCTGAGCATTCACTTCGCTGCAATAAATTCTCGCCTGTCATGAAGCCGGAAATCTGCCCGGAACGTTCTATTGCTTTTTCATCGAGAGTTACAAGGACCTTTGCCGGACCGGCTTCCCTGTTTCTGACTATCAGCTGCAGCTTCTCGTTTTTTACCGTTGCTGATACGACCCTGCCTCTGATGTAGTTTTTATCATGTACATATGTCATAGCTGAATTGTATGAAACCGATCTGAACGCGAACATCAGAAATCCGGCCAGGAATACGATCGCAAGTATTGTTTTCTGCCTGTCAACTGCTTCCTTATTTAAGTTAAGATGTTTCCCGGGATACATATTGTTCCGGCTGCTCCGGCTGTCATTACAAGGAAAAGCTCCGGCGTGGCTGCCCTGATCTGTTAAAAAGACCGCGGCAATTACAGCAGCGCAAAAGCACGCAGCCTCGATCGTCCGCGATCTTTCAAACATAAAAAAGCCGGCAGTGATACCGGCTGTGTAAAGCAATGTGTATAATGCTAATTTTCTTCTGAGCATGGCAGGTATCTCCTGCCGCTTATTTTAAGTAGTTATTATTCTAAAAACTGTACAGTTTTTCAGATTGATAAAATGCTGTTTTTCATAGGATTTATGTAACAATGACTTGTGTATAACAATAAAAGCGGCTCCGGGAGATGACCGGCGCCGTCTGTGTGCCGCCTATAACCACTATTTATCCTTTGATCGCGGCGATCTCCGATGTTCTGTCCGCAGCCTTGAATACTGCCGATCCGGCAACGATCATGTCTACTCCTGCATCTCTTACCAGATAAGCATTTGTTGAGCCGACACCCCCGTCCACAGAGATCGCGTAGTCAAGTCCGAGCTCCTCTTTCTTAGCTTTATAATATGCGATCTTCGGAAGGCTGCTGTCCATGAACTTCTGACCGCCGAAGCCCGGCTCTACAGACATGACAAGTATCTGATCTATGTCTTCAAGATAGTCGTCAAGCACTTCGGGAGCAGTTCCCGGTTTGATGGAAACGCCTGCCTTTGCTCCGGCTTCCTTTATGTGGCTGAGAGTATGAGCAAGATCCTCGCACGCTTCATAATGCACAGTGATAAATTCAGTTTTCGGGGTTATGAAGTTCTCAATGTATCTGTCGGGATCCCAGATCATCAGATGCACGTCATACGGTACGGTAGTGATATCGTTGAGGCTCTTCATTACTGCCGCGCCGAAGCTTATGTTCGGAACGAAAGAGCCGTCCATGACGTCAATGTGCAGGTAGTCAATGCCTCTGCCGCATATGTCTTTTACGTCCTCACCCAGTCTTGCGAAATCCGCTGCAAGTATCGAAGGTGCTATCTTTGCCATTTTCTGACCTCCTCTGTCATTGATTTATATGATTCGTATCTTGATGCTGATATCTTTCCCTGCTGAAGCGCTTCTTTTACAGCGCAGTCCGGTTCGTTTATGTGCATACAGTCAGAGTACCGGCAGATACTGCCCGCCTCTCTGAATTCCGGGAACAGATCCCTTACTGCAACAGGTTCTATGACAGGCATGTCGAGTGATGTGAATCCCGGTGTGTCATAAAGCATCGTTCCGTCAGACATAGGGAATATTTCCACGTGCCGCGTGGTGTGACTGCCCCGTACGGTTTTTCTGCTGATGCGTCCGGTGGCGGCCTTCAGAAGAGCTTCTTCTGCTTCAGCGATCCCCGGTTCTCCTTCATGCAGAAGGTTTGTTATAGTTGATTTCCCCACTCCTGACGGACCGGCCAGAGCAACGTTTTTTCCGCTTATAAGCCTACGAAGCTCCGGGATGCCGTCTCCTGTCATGCCGTTCACGCTCACAGTCGGATATAACGGCGAATAGATGGATACAGCCTCTGATACTTCATCGTGACCTGCAAGATCAGTTTTAGATATGCAGATCACAGGCGCTATATTCGCCAGCTCGCAGCCTGCTATCAGTTTGTCCACCACAGGATAATTCACGGAAGGTTGTACTAATGAAAACACGACCACCAGGATATCCAGATTGGATACCGGTGGTCTTGTCAGATAGTTCTTTCTTTCTGTTACGCGGTGGATGACGCATTCGCCGTCCTTGTCGTTTTCGTCGATATCAAAATCGACTATATCGCCCACGTATATAAGTTCCTTGTTTCTTTTGAGATTTCCGCGCGCCTTGCCCATGACGACTGAATTTCCGTCATAGACAAAGTAAAATCCCCCTATTCCTTTGACAACAGTTCCTGTCATACTCGGTCCGTTCCGTCAGCAGCTGCCCGGATGCTAATTGTTGGTTTTTTCTTCTTCTTCATCTCCAGGCTCATCCAGCACCTCCGGTGCAGGTTCAGGGCCTGAGCTTACCTGCAGGTCGATTGCCGTTCCCTTATCGAGCTGTGAATTAGCCTGATACTGCTGATAGATCACATAACCCTTTCCTATGGAAGAATCCCAGTCATAGGTTATGTTGCCTACCTGGAAACCGGCGGCTTCGATCGCCTGCTTGGCATCCTGAAGTGACATCCTGGTAACGGAAGGAACGATGCCCTTCTCTGTTCCCTTACCGTCAGACACCACTATGTCTACCTTGCTCTCTTTGTCGAGAGTCGAACCGGCTGTAGGTGTCTGCTCAAGGACCTTCCCGGCTTTCTCAGGCGAGGTCGTTGTATTCACATTGCCCAGCTGATATCCGTATGTTTTCAGGTAAGCCTCTACGTCTTCCTCCTGCATGCCTATAACGCTCGGAACAAGGCCTTCCTTATTGCCCTTTGAAACATTTATTGTTATGGTGCCTTCCTTAGGCATCTCTACTCCAGGCTGAGGATCCTGCTGGCATACCTTTCCCTCGGCATATTCGGAGGAATAGATGTCCTTGCCTCTTTTCACTTTGAAGCCCTGGGCCTCAGCAGTTTCCTGTGCATCCTCGAAGGTTTTGTCAAGGAGGTCAGGCGCAGCCTTTGTAGGTGAGAAGGCTCCCATTTTCCATGATATGTATCCGCCTGCTATTGCAGCCAGTATCAGGAGTACCACTGTTGTGATGATGATAGCCTTTCTGCGTTTTCTCTTTCTGTCGCGCTCTCTTGCTTCTACGACCTCTTCGATGTCTTTCTCAAGATCCTGCTTGCGCTTATTGCGCTTTTCTACGATCGTAGTTGACTCAAAAATCGAATCCGGAGCAATCGACGTGACGAAGGACACATTGTCAAGGTCCTGTATCAGCTCATCAGCATTCGCATACCTGTTGGTCTGGAACTTGCTGGTGGCCTTCATGACGATCCTCTCGAGCGCAGGCGGTATGCTCGGCTCGAGCTCCCTTGGCGGGGTTATCTCCTCGTTTATGTGCTTCAGTGCCACCGTTACAGGGTTGTCGCCGTCGAACGGCACCTTGCCCGTGAGCATCTCGTACATAACGATTCCGAGAGAATAGATGTCGGAACGTTCATCAACGTAGTTTCCCCTTGCCTGCTCAGGCGAGAAGTAATGTACGGAACCGACGATCTTGCTGCCCGTCGAGAGAGTCGCATCATTGACCGCCCTTGCGATACCGAAGTCTGCAAGTTTTACGACTCCATCGTTGGTGACCATTATGTTGTGAGGCTTTACGTCTCTGTGGATGATCTTATTTTTGTGAGCTATCCTCAGAGCTGAAGCCACCTGCTTTGAAATATCGATAACCTTGCGGTAATCCATAGGAGCTTCTTTTTCGATGATCTTGTTGAGAGTATCACCCTCGATCAGCTCCATTACTATATAGTTGATGTTTCCTTCGCGGCCGACATCATAAACGCCCACGATATTCGGATGAGAAAGGCCCGCAGCAGCCTGCGATTCCCTTTTGAAGTTCTCAACGAATGTCGCGTCTTTCGTAAACTCCGGTCTTAAGATCTTGACAGCAATAAAGCGGTTAAGGAGCTTATCCTTACCCTTATATACGACAGCCATACCGCCGTCGCCGATCTTCTCCAGAAGCTCATATCGCCCGGATAGTATCCTGCTTGCCATGCTTAATCCTCCAAATCAACGCAAATGACGGAAATATTGTCATTGCCGCCGTTTTCGTTAGCCATATAAACCAGATCTTCTGCGCATACCTGCATGTCATCATATCTGTTCAGCACCGCAAGGATCGTGTCATCATCTACTTCATCATACAGACCGTCGCTGCACAGCAGGATGCGGTCTCCCTTTTCCACAGGAACACTGAAGCAGTCAGGCTCGTTGTTTGCGTTTGCTCCGATCGCTCTGGTGATAACGTTCTTGCGTGCGTGGAGATGAGCCTCGTCTTTGGTAATAGCTCCCATCTTTACGAGGTCATTGACATATGTATGATCGTCAGTTATCTGTTGAATCAGGTCGCCGTGCGCGAGGTATACCCTGCTGTCACCGACATTTGCGACAAACATCTCGTCGCCCCTGACATACGCAAATGTAAGAGTAGTTGCCATGCCGCCGTACTGCGGCTTAGCTCCGGACAGTTTGATAATGAACTGATTGACGTAATTTACAGCTGCTCTGAAATATCTGAACACTTCATCGCGTGAGCCAAGCCATTCAGGCGGGTTGTGGCGAACGAATTTCTCCAGAGCATCAAGCGCCGACTGGCTGGCGATCTCGCCGGATCTGTTGCCTCCCACACCGTCTGCGAGCATGAAGAAATTAAGATCTTCACAGGCTCTCAGTGAGTCTTCGTTAGTGGGTCTGCGTCTGCCTCTGTCTGTCATACTACCAATTCTCATGTTAATCAGTTCTCCGTCCTGTCAAAAATTGCATTCTTTTCGATAATACAATAGTAAAATCCTACTTTGCCATTATATGGCATAAGGGTTGTCATTTCAATAATACGGGCTGAGATGCCCTCTTTGCTTAATACATGTTTAACAACTGCTTCATTCTCATTTTTGTTGAGCGTGCAGGTTGAATATTCTAGCCTTCCGCCCGGTTTTACATAGCGGAAAGCATTTGTGAGTATTTTCTTTTGTATTCTAATAAGTTTCTCAAATTCAGCCGGATCTGCCGTCAGCTTAAGCTCCGGTTTGCTGGATGTAACACCGAGTCCTGAGCACGGAACGTCAGCCAGCACGAAGTCAAAGGATTCCTTCAGCGATTCGTCATACACGGCAGCATCGCGCTCCTCCAGAGCGCATATTCTCACGCCGAGTCTCTTCATGGCAGCCTGCGTGAGCATCAGCCTGTGCGGATGAACGTCACAGGCTGTGATGCTGCCCGTATTGCCCATCAGCTCAGCCATGTACCCGGTCTTTCCTCCGGGAGCGGCGCAAAGATCAAGCACCCTGCTTCCCGGCTCCGGTCCAAGGGCTTTCACGGCTATCATCGAAGACAGGCTCTGTATTGTGTAAAAGCCCTGTCTGTAAAGCTCACAGCTTACGATGCCGCTCCCCTTGGCAAGGATGGCTTCGCTGTTTTCTTCCGCTCCGCGGCCCTCTATGCCGTACTCCGCCAGCCTTCTGATGACCTCATCCCGGCCCGCCTTAAGCGTATTTACCCTTAAATAGACTTCTGACGGCTCATTCAGCGCCTCCGCAATGCGGATTGCCTCGTCTCCGTATTGTTCGCTGAGAAGCGAAAATATGTCTTTTCTGAAGGAATACCGTATATAAGGCTCAAGCTTATCCGGGGCAAACTCATCCTTCTGTCTGAGATAGTTTCTCAGCATGCCGTTCACGAAGCGCTCGCTTCCCTTTGCCACCGTCTTAGCCAGCTCGACCGCTTCGTTCACGGCCGCGTGATCAGGCACGCTTCCGAGCTCATCGATGGCGTATATGCCCATCCTCAGGACGATGATCGGTCTCTGCTTTATGCTTTTTATGCCCTTTCCGGCAAGTGCATCTATTATGTGATCGATCTTTATGCTGTTTCTTAATACGCCCTTTGCAAATGAGCGAACGAAGCTCTCCCGCAGTCCTTTACGGTGCGAAACAGCTTCGTTGATCGATATATTGGAATATGCTCCGTCGGTATATACGGCTTTAAGGGCCTCAAATACCGCAAGCCAGTCCTTGTTCATCAGGATCTATCTCCTCCTGCCTGCGATCACGAATACTCTGAGCAGGCTGGCGATGGCCGTAGCGAGCGCAGCAACATAAGTCATTGCAGCGGCCTTCAGGACCGTCCTGGATCCGACGTAATCATCTTCGTTAACGAGCCTGAGCTCTCTGAGGTTTTCCAGTGCGCGGTTCGAAGCATTGAATTCGACCGGCAGTGTGATCAGGTGGAAGAATATTACGAAGAGGAAGCAGATCACTCCGATAAGGAAGAACAGGCTTCCGTATGGCGATGCTGCCGACATCACGAGTCCGAAGAATATCATCGGCCACGATACCATCTGAGTGAGATTGACGACAGGAACTATGCCGTTCCTCAGGGCCAGCGGAGCGTAATGAGTAGCATCCTGGATCGCATGGCCTACCTCATGGCACGCTATGCATACCGAGGAAACGGAGCGCGATCCATATACTTCCCTGGAGAGATTAAGGCTCTTCGTCTTAGGGTCGTAATAATTCACCAGCGAGTTTCCGCCGTTGAGGATGTTGATCGCGACACCGGTAAGTCCGTTTGCGTCCATCATGGCTCTTGCGGCCTCTGCGCCCGTAACTCCCGTGCTGACAGGTACCTGTGAATAAGTCCTGTATGCGTTGTTGATCCTTGCCTGAGTGATCATTGTGAAAAGGATCGCCGGGATAAGGACAAACCATGAATAGTCATAATAGTAATACATTACAGTCCCTCCTCTGCGCCGAATCTGTCTCCTGCGGAGAGCTTATGCCCTCTCATGAAATCGCCGGCGCTCATTCGCTTTTTTCCCTGGAGCTGCTGTTCAAGAACTCTCAGCTTGCCGCTCCCGCAGTTGATGTAATAGCTCTTCTTATCTGTTCTGCTCACAGTCCCCGGCTCACCGTCGGGTTCCTCATCTATAACTTCCGCCTTGTAAAACTTTACCTGCTGACCGTCAAGATAGCTGTAGCATGCAGGCCATTCGATGAATGCCCTGATCTTGCGCTCTATGCGCTCCGCAGATTCGCTGAAGTCGGTATATCCGTCTGTCTTTGAGATCATTCCGGCATATGTGGCTTCTTCGTCGTTCTGCACTTCGTAGACTGCTGTCCCGTCTGCTATCTGAGGGATAGTCTGCGCAAGAAGTTCTGCACCGGCTTCGGCAAGTATCTCTGACACTTCAGTGAAGTTTTTCCCTTTTATGTCACAGGCGCATTTGCTTATCATGTCTCCTGTGTCAAGACCTTCAGCCATGCGCATTATGGTAATGCCGGACTCATCGAATCCTTCGAGTACAGCAGCCTGCATTGGTGAAGCTCCTCTGAGCTTAGGAAGCAGCGATCCGTGCACGTTTATGCATCCGAGTCTTGGAATGTCGAGCACAGACTTCGGCAGTATCTGGCCGAAAGCTGCAACAACTATCATGTCGGGAGCGATCTCTCCCAGACGTTCTATGAGCTCCGGATCCCTTTTGATCCTGACGGGCTGTGCAGTTTCTATGCCGTGCTCCAGCGCCAGCTTCCTGACTTCTGAAAGCACCATTTTATTGCGGTTGCCCTTTCTGTCGGGCTGTGTAACCACGAGCGGTATCTCATAGCCCTCATCTATTAACTTCTGAAGCGACTTCGCCGCAAATGCGGGAGTGCCCATGAAAACTATCTTCATCTACTGATTGCTTCTTTCCTTTTTCTTTTCCCAGATCTCAGCATTGCCGGCATCTTCGTCATCGCCTTCGGCCTCGTGGCGTTCCTGCAGCTCGTGGAGTATCTCAGAGTACTCCTCAACTGTCATCATATCCTTTGCGATATCCGAATACAGTATTCCGTCAAGGTGGTCGTATTCATGGCAGAATACGGTCGCTTCGAATCCCTCGAATTCGTACTCATGCTCTTCACCCTGAAGATCCGTTCCCTTTATTCTGATCTTATACGGCCTGTCTACAAGGCCCATGTATCCCGGCACCGAAAGACATCCTTCGCTGGACTCCTGAGTCCCCTCTTTGTAAGTGATCTCAGGGTTGATCATTACATAGATCCTGTCCCTTGTCTCCTCGTCTTCTGCATCAACATGCGGCATTGCAATGAAAAACCTTTTCATGATGCCGATCTGAGGAGCTGCTATGCCTACTCCGTCTGCAGCAAGCATGGTCTCGACCATATCGGCACAGGCTTCCGCGATGCGCGGTGTGATCTCTTTTACCGGTTTGCATTTTTTGGCGAGTACTTCGTCGCCTTTTACAGTAATGTTTCTGAGTGCCATTTTTTCTCTTTCCTGTGAATCATACTGACCCGTAAGGGTTTATATCTATTTCTATGAAGGCCGGGGCCCTGTTTTCTATCATGCGGTCGCGGAATGCCATGTACTCGCTTACATAGCCTGCACGTGTCCCGTGCGGGGCTTTTATCATGAAAACCGCCCTGGCCTTTCCGTCGTTACGTCTTTCATCAAGCCTCGGCATCATCACAGACGCTCCCGCAGGCGCCGATCTCAGACCGATGAGCCTGCTGCGGAACGCGTTTGCATAGGCCATGGCCGTGTCTTCATCATCGGCGACAAGTCCGACCGAGATTATATCAGAGTACGGCGGATAATTCATAATGCTTCTGTGAATAAGTTCCGACTCGTAAAAGCTCTCATAGTCTCCGGCAGCTGCCTCAACTATGACATCGCTTGACGGCTCATATGTCTGTATGAGCACGCTGCTTTCGCCCCCTGTCCTTCCGGCGCGTCCTGCCACCTGAGTGATCAGCTGGTACGTGCGTTCCGAAGATCTGTAGTCAGGAATGTTTAAGCTTACATCGGCATTTATTATTCCGACAAGCCCAACATTTCTAAAATCCAGTCCTTTTGCAAGGAGCTGGGTCCCGACTAGTATGTCAGTGCGGCCTTTCTGGAAATCATTTATCACCTTTACCGGATCGTCTGCAGCCGATGCAGTGTCTATGTCGAACCTGTCAACACCTGCCCCGGGCCATATCCGCCGCACCTCTTCTTCTACCTTCTCTGTGCCTGCTCCGGCATACCTTATGAATCTGCTTCCGCAGTCCGGACACTTCTCAGGCACGGGGAACTTTCTTCCGCAATAATGGCATACAGCTGCATTTACCGACTTATGATATGTCAGAGAGATGCCGCAGTCCGGGCAGCTCATTACGAAGCCGCAGTCAGGGCACAGTATTCGTGTAGAAAAACCTCTGCGGTTCAGAAACAGTATGACCTGTTCCCTGCGCGAAAGAGCTCCGTCTATCCTGCGGGCAAGCTCCCTTGATATTACGCCGGTGTTGCCTGCAGCGGCTTCCTTTCGCATATCTATGATCTCAAGCTTAGGCATCACGCTTTCGCCTATGCGCTCTTTCATCTCTATGAGCTCATAAATACCTGTTTTTGCCCTGTAATACGATGTTACGCCCGGAGTTGCGCTGCCAAGAACAAGCACTGCGCCTGATAGCGAGGCTCTTTTGAAAGCCACATCCACAGTCTCATATTTCGGATTGTGGTCAGATTTGTATGTGCTTTCATGTTCCTCATCGATAACAATAACACCTATATTGTCAAGAGGTGCGAAAACCGATGTTCTTGCCCCTATAACGATCCCGGCTTCGCCGTTTCTTATTCTCAGCCACTCGGACAGCCTTTCGGATTTCTTCAGTCTGCTGTGGAGAGTTGCTATTTTATCGCTGCCGAAACGTTCCCTGAAACGCTGCGCTACCTGTGAAGCAAGCGCTATCTCGGGAAGGAGTATTATTGCCGTCCTTCCTGTCTCCAGCGCCTTTTCTGCTGCACGTATGTATACTTCGGTCTTGCCGCTGTTTGTTACGCCCTTTATCAGATAGGTCTTTGCTTCTTTCTTTTCGACTGAAGCGCATATCCGGGCAGCTGCGGCTGCCTGCTCTTCAGTAAGTTCATACCCGGGATCCGATGCCTCTGTGCCCGCGCCGGCTTTCAGCGCTTTCGCACGCTTGCCCTCTACCGCAAACATCTTGAGACCGTCTATATATTTTACCCCGTAGCGTCTTCGCATCCATATGGCCGTCTGCACCATTTCGCTGTTGAGCGAGCGGTCCGGATCATATGTGTCGATCTCCTTTACCTTTGAGTCATCAAGAGCGCAGTCAACGCCCGCAGCCACGCAGTATGCATCGACGCTTTTGCTCCTTCTTGAGAAAGGAACTGTCAGCTTCGCCCCGACGCCCACCTCATCAGGTGCCTTGTAGGTGTAGAAGCTGTCCGTATTCACGCTCTTGTTGTCAATGACTACGTCGATATACTGCATTTACGTCTCACAGGGTTTACAGAAGGAATATGTTGTTCTCCGCGCATTCCTCATACATTGACTCAGGCCATACCGATACCTGGACTTCTCCGATGTGTGCCTTTTTAAGGAAATACATGCAGAGTCTGCTCTGGCCGATACCTCCGCCTATAGTCAGCGGAAGCCTGTTGTTGATTATGTCCTGATGGAATTTAAGCTCTTTTCTTTCCTCTTTGCCGTCAAGCTCGAGCTGGCGGACCATCGATTCGGAGTCTACGCGGATACCCATGGAGCTGATCTCGAAAGCATCTTCAAGAACAGGGTTCCAGAGGATAATGTCTCCGTTGAGTTCCCAGTCATCATAGTCAGGAGCTCTGCCGTCGTGAGGCTTGCCTGATTTGAGCTTGCATCCTATGCGCTTGATGAAGATCGCGCCGAATTCCTCAGCTGCAAAGCGCTCTCTTTCCTTTGAAGTGTTGTCCGGATACCAGTCCTCGAGCTCCTGCGCATCAATGAATTTGATCTTGTCAGGAAGTTCGATGCCGATCTGTGGATAATGATCGTTCACATAGTCAGCGAGGTCTTTCAGGCACCAGAAGATAACTCTTACAGTATGTTCAAGGAACTCATCGTTTCTCTGATCGGCGGTGATCACCTTTTCCCAGTCCCACTGGTCTACATATATCGAATGGATGTTGTCAAGTTCTTCGTCGCGCCTGATGGCATTCATGTCGGTGTAGAGGCCGCGTCCCGGTTCCACTCCGTATCTTCCGAGCGCCATTCTCTTCCACTTTGCAAGCGACTGAACGACCTCAACATTCTGCTCATTCATATCCTTGATGGTAAACTCTACTCTTCTTTCATAACCGTTAAGGTTGTCGTTGAGTCCCGTCTGAGGAATGACAAACAGAGGAGCCGTGACTCTTCCGAGGTTGAGATTGTGTGCAAGCTCTTTCTGGAAGTGGTCCTTGATCCTTTTGATCGCTCTCTGTGTTTCAGTAGGGTCGAGCAGCGGCTGATAGTCTTTTGGAATGAATAGTTTGCTCATTGTTCTTTCTCCTTGATCTTAGTCCCCTTTAAGTTATTTTGATGCATATCTTGCAAAATCGCATCCGCAGAAGTTCTGCCTGTATAGTCCGTATTTTTTCGACAGCTCCACGCTCCGTCCGAACCCGTTTTTCTTTTTGAAGTCGATATCAAGGAATTTTACTCCCGTCTCTTCTTCAAGTGCAAGACCAAGAGCTCTGATCTTGTCATAATTTTTATGCGGACTCACCGACATGGTCGTTGTGAAGTACTCCATCCCGAGTTCCTTAGCCATCCTTGCTGTCTCAGTAAGTCTCAATGCGAAGCAGATGTCGCAGCGCCTTCCGCCTTCAGGTTCATCCGCAAGAGGCGCGGCTTTTATGATAAAGCGGTCAGGCTCATATGCACCCTCAACATATCCCACTGTGTAAATATCCTTATGCTCCTCATTGAAGGCCTCAAGGAAGTGCAGCAGGGTATCACGCCTCAGGTAGTACTCTTCTCTGTCGGTAATATTTGGATTATAATAATACAGGGTCAGAGCATAGTCAGCAGCTGTTCTCTCCACACACGATGTGGAGCACGGTCCGCAGCATGCATGCATCAGGACTGAAGGTTTTTTAGGCATAAGAGCCACTCCGGAGAGTTCTCCGGATATGAGATTCAGTTCTTCGCAGTTTAGCTGCGGTATGCAGCATGAAGTTTTTTCCAATGCTCTTTCCTCTCCTGCGTCTGCGCATTGCCTGATACGCAATAATTCATCATATTGTATCACAAACGGAGGGTTCTTGATACATGCAAGGCGGCGAAAGATACAATTCAGTCAGCGATTATCTTAAGTCGGAATTCGGCCGCAAAACTGTCAAGCTGAGTATCGATGCCGGTTTTACATGCCCCAACAGGGACGGTACTGCCGGTTACGGCGGCTGCGCTTTCTGCTCCGGGGGCGGATCAGGCGAACTCGCTTCACATGTCTCATCTGCTGATACGGATTATTCAGCATCCATAAGCGATCAGATCGGAAGGCTGTCTGAAAAATGGCCGGATGCATGCTACCTCGCCTATTTCCAGTCATTCACAAACACATACGCGCCGGTCGATGTTCTCCGTTCGCGTTATTATGCGGCTCTCGACGACCCGCGCATCAGCGGCATTGCCATTGCTACAAGGCCTGACTGCGTCGGTGACGATGTGCTGTATCTGCTCGAAGAAATAAACAGGGATCACTTTATGTGGGTCGAGCTCGGCCTCCAGAGCATTCATCCGGATACACTCACTGCGATGAATACATGCTACACATATGAGGATTACGAAAAGACGGCAGAGGCCCTCATCTCCCGCGGCATACGCGTCGTCACCCATCTTATACTCGGTCTTCCGGGAGAAACTCAGGAAATGATGCTGGAGTCAGTCAGAAAGGTATGCAGTCTGCCTGTGTTCGGTCTTAAACTGCATCTCATGAATATAGTAAAGACATCGCCTCTTTACAGAACGATGCCTGATTACGTGCCTTTCGCTTCGATAGAGGAATATGTGGATCTGGTGGTACGCTGCCTGGAGATCATCCCTCCTGATGTGACGATACACAGGCTTACGGGCGATGTTCCGCGCAGGATACTCGTATCACCTGAGTGGAGCTATCGCAAGCGCACCATTCTCAACATGATAAACAGTGAACTCAAGGACCGCGATACCCGCCAGGGAGCGGCATTATAAAAGGCCTCAGCAGAGGCCTTTATAAGTTACGGCAGTTTTGTGGAAGCCGGCATTCCTTCGTATATCGGTATCTCGAATACCAGCGGCTGACTGGTGATCCCGTATTTTGTGTAAGAAGTCTTTGTTGAGGCTGCTTCGCTGTAAGGCGCCATTATGTTAGTCATGTACTGATGTGTGCCTACCTTGTTTGCACCGTTTCTTACATTGAACCTCTGATAGTATCCTGTGTACTGTCCCTGGCTGATGTAGTTTTTGGACAGTTCCTTTGCGCCTCCTTCAACCGCCTTTTGCGGAGTCGTCCATCCCTTTGCATATGCATAAAGGAGTCCGTTGTAGAGAGGATTCGTTCCTCCGAATGCTCCGATGTTGAAGCAGTTATATACCTTTGTTCCGAGCACCTTTGTGCCTGTGACGGCATCGCTTCCGTTTCCGGTCTCCTGCCTAGCTCTCGATGCCAGGAATACAGGGCTTACGTTTGAGAGTTCTCCTGCTTTTACAAATATGCCTGCAGTGAATCCGTTTGCAGGCAGTTTTGTTGGTGAAAGAATTGCGCTTACGACGGATGCTGTCTGGTATTGTTTCTTAAATGTCAGATCCTCGAACATGTATATGCTTGTCTCATTGAGGAAGTTGCGGGGATCCATGTAGTATGCAACGACCTTGCTGCTTGCCTTGTACCAGCCCTTTTCATACTGCTTTTTGCCGTCTCTGTATGATGAAGGAAATGAGCCGGATACGAGCGATGTACTTCCTCTGGTCTGTCTGGACAGAGCTGTGCTCCATGCAACATCAGTCTTATATGCTGCGAATACCCAGTTCGGATGGGCCTTATGAAGTTCTGTCAGCCTTACCTTATATGAATCAGGGAATCCCTCATTGTCCAGGTACTGTGCAAACTGTTCATCTGTGACCGGCTCCGTGCTTACAGCATCATTTGCCGGTTCATTGGTGACCGCAGGAGCTGACGGATCAGCCGCCGGTGCCGGTGCCGGATCCTGGATCTGTACGGCATTTTCAGTCAGTTTGACTTTGTCTGAAGCTACATAGTAATACTTTGATCCCGATCTGACCTTGTACCATGTGCTGCTGGATCCCTTTGTCGATTTGACAGGAGCTGCCTTGAGCACCACAGTGACACTTTTGCCCTTCTTGAAAGTGCCCTTCTTCTTCATCTTTGTGCCGGCTCCGGAATAGTATTTGATTTTTGCTTTAACCGTGCCTTTTACGGAACCGTACTGTATGTTATCGACCAGATCGGCCCTTACATAGCCTTTCTTACCGTTCGCTGTGACATAATACCATTTATTCTTCTTTGCAGTGCTGGTCTTAGACTTGAACACTTCCTTGTGGATGGTGATCGTTGTATTGTCATCCATGACAGAAACTTTAGCCGAACCCGTTGAAGAAGATTTTCTGAGTATCGCTCCGTCAGACGAGTTGATCCGACCTGAGGCATCAGGCATGGATGCGGCGAAAGAAGCTGAAGCAAAGGCGATCATCATAACCGCAAAGAACACAGCTATTATGCCTGCATTAAGTTTTATGATTGCGTTTCTTTTCATATTTATTTTGATAATATATTATCTGTAAACTAAAAAAGACGAGGAGGCTGAAAGCCATACTATCGTCTGTCATTCTATAACGAGTGCCGGTCCGGATGGCCCAATATTAAAAAATATTAAGCCTGCCTTGTCCCGGTCTATTTGAAACGGTTTTCGTGGATGAATATCTCTTCGATCGGCATGTCAAGCAGATAGGCTATATCCATTGCAAGTTCAAGGGACGGAGTGCATCTGCCGTTCTCGATGGAACTTATCGACTGCCTGGATACCCCCAGCTTTTCTACCAGATAGTTCTGCCCTATCTTCTTTTCTTTTCGGATCTTTGCGAGATTGTTTTCCATAAGTCTCCGTAACGAACACTTGTGCATCTTTATGTTTCTATTGTAACACTTAATGACTTTGTGTCAAGTACTCTTTACGTTAACGATAACATGGCAAGAAAAAACCTGCCGCATCTGCGACAGGTCTTCGTGGTGCTCAGGCCCGGAATCGAACCAGGGACACGGGGATTTTCAGTCCCCTGCTCTACCTACTGAGCTACCTGAGCGTAATGGTGGGCCATCTTGGGGTCGAACCAAGGACCGACCGGTTATGAGCCGGTTGCTCTAACCTCTGAGCTAATGGCCCATTTCAGAAAATGGTCGGGGTGGCAGGATTTGAACCCGCGACCCACTGGTCCCAAACCAGTTGCGCTACCAAACTGCGCTACACCCCGAAATGTATGCGTTTTTCGAACGATATATATTATAACACTACCTCGGTAAATCTCATGCTCGAGGACGAAACAGACCCTGTAGTATGGAGAGGACC
>JAFVPI010000006.1 GCA_017505405.1 Mogibacterium sp. | reverse complement strand
GATGAGCTGCGCGACTGCGAACTTACAGGACCCGGAATACAGACGCTCATCAGATGTGACATTGAGAAGAGCGACCGTAAAAAGGATGTCCCTGCAGACAGGTTTTCCTTCCCTTTCCGCTGCCGCCTGACGACTCTCGCAAGAGATGCTTATTATCACTACACTCTTGTCATCTGGCTGAACGGAAACCACCGCGCCAAAAATCCTCTCGTTACGGATATCAGGGTGGGCTCAGTCATAAAGCTTTCGGATTATGAAGCGGCCATGCAGATCAGCCGTCCCGAATTCCTCACGGTCTTTGACTGCAAGGATGACATGATAAGGGGATTTGATCCCAAGTATATAAACCTGTTCGCCAACTCCACCCAGATGGCGGTGCCGAACGGGTGGCTGTACACTGCATACAAGGGAGACAATTCGCATGTAGACAGCCCTTCATACAGGCTCAATGATGATGTCTACGGCTTTGCTCTCCTTTCCATAGCCGGTGAGCTCATACTTATGAGCAACGAACTCAGATACATCTCGATGCTCGATGACGCCACCATTTTTTCGATGTACTCACCATTCATCAGCACTAAAGGAAGGTTCCGGCTGGACACCCTGTCTTCCAGACCTTATGCGGAGCAGCAGGGGCGATGTTCGACGATATGGTTGAGCCGGAGGGCGACTGATCAGGATTTTTTTTAAAACAAAAAAACACATCTTCACATTTTGTTCGTTTTTTTGCTCCGTTTTTTTCAACAAAACAGGAACGCCTTTAATTTATATGGTTTGCGACTTTTCCACAAAGATTTGAAAAATCGTATACAATCTTTTCCACTTATGCATGTGGAAAACTCCAGGTGATAAAACGTTGAAATTTCAGCGTTTGCAACGAATTTTTCCTTGTGTCAACAGGATTTATCCACATATTTTTGAAATTTCATGACGCGTGTTTTTGTTCGATTTTGTGAAACGCGTGAAACATCAGAAAGGACTTAAAATGGTCACAGAGAGAATATACCAGAGAGACCGGTATGCTGCTGAAAACGATGCCGTGGTCACCGCCATCCGCGAAAAAAACGGCATGGATGTGATCGCCTGCAATGCATCTGTATACTATCCGGAGGGCGGAGGTCAGCCTTCCGATACCGGCAGCGTATCCATTACCGGATCGCAGAAGGTCTTCGGGATAAGCCGCGCTTTTGATGAATCGCTCACAGGCGATGTATGGCATATCACAGATGCTCCGGCAGGCACTTTCAGTACAGGAGACAATGTAAAGCTGAACATAGATCCTGATCTCCGCTTCCGCAACATGCAGCGCCACTGCGGCGAGCACATGCTGAGCGGTACAATGGACACGCTGTTCGGCGGAGTCAACAAGGGCTTCCACATGGGTGACGAATACATCACCATAGATATCGACCTCGGAGGGCGCATGCTCACAGACGAAGAGCTCGACCTCGCTGAGCGCACCGTGAACGAAGCGATCTGGGCGGACCTTCCCGTGACAGTCACCTGGTTTGACGATTATGAGACCTCACTATCGCTTCCTGTCCGCAAGCAGGTGCCTCACGACGGCAGAGTATCTGTAGTGACGGTCGGGGACCTGGACGATCCTTATGACTGCATCGCATGCTGCGGCACTCACCCTGCCCGGTCATCTGAGGTAGGGCTTCTCGCGATCTACAAGCGCGAGCCAAACAAGGGTATGAACCGCATATATTTCGACTGCGGAAAAGCTGCATTCGATAAACTCAGCGCAGACTCAAGGACACTTGCAGAGGCTGCCAGACGTTACTCCTGCTCCCCTGCTGATCTTCCGGGAAGACTCGATGCCGAGGCGGACAGCATCTCGGCTCTGAAGGCCAGACTCGCCGGAATGACAGCATATATAAAGGATGTGGAAAAGGAGAAGATACTTGGCTCTGTACAGGATGCCGGAGCCGCCGGATATGTTTACAGCTCCGAAGTCCTCAGCGCTGACGACCTGCTGAAGCTCGGATTCTCGGTGATCAATGAAGTGCCGGGACTCTTCCTCATCATGAGGCAGCCGGAATCGCACACCTGCCTGCTCCTTTCCTCTTCGGAAGAGCGCAAGTGCGGAGCTATAGTCAAAGCATCAGCAAAAGGATTCAATGGCAAGGGCGGAGGCCGTGATGACAACGCGAGAGCCATCTTCCCTTCAACTTCCGACATGGATGCTTTCATCGGAGAAATTTGCTCTCAAAACTGATACTGCGTGGTACAATTAGACTGTACTGAACAAGGAGGACAACATGAACGATAAGGTCATAGTAACAATAGACAGGGAATTCGGCAGCGGCGGTCATGAAGTCGCCAGGCGTCTTGCGGAAAGACTTGAGGTCCCTTTCTACGATGAGGAGATCATCGCCATGGCAGCTGAGAGCACGGGCTACAACAAAGATTATATCCGCGAGAACGACGAAAAGGCGCCAGATTATTCATTCAGCACATTATTCTCAGGCTTTGACTCGTTCCAGACCTCTCCGTTTGCGAAGGTCCAGGAGGAAGAGTTCAACATAATCCGTGAGATAGCATCTAAAGGCAGCTGCGTCATTGTAGGAAGAGCAGCGGACTACATCCTCTCCGAAGAGCGTCACGTCAGCATCTTCCTCTTTGCGCCGTTCGAAGAAAGAGTCAGAAGAAAGCTCCAGATCCACAACACCATGGAGCCTGAAAATCTTTTCGATCTTCCGACGGTCGAAAAGCAGGTGAGGCAGATCGACAAGCAGCGCCGCAGATATTACGAGTTTTATACCGACAACAAATGGGGCGGCCGCGATGAATACGATCTGCTGATCAATACGAGCCGCGCGGGAGTTGAAGGCGCGGTAGACATAATCGAAGCGTATATAAAGGGCGGCAAGGACAAGGATCTGATGTCAGACCTGCCTGATATCGTCAGCGAATAACTCACGCTCTGACACTTTTCACAGAATCAAAAGCCCGGAAGATCATCTTATCTTCCGGGCTATTTTTATTTTACAGCTTTTCTCAGGCTCTCTACTTCAGCCGGGCTCAGCTTTCTGCACTGCCCTACCGCCAGCCTGCCTATCTCGAGATTGCCGATCCCCGTGCGGCAGAGCTCCAGCACCGGATGCCCTATCGCCTTGAACATGCGGCGTACCTGGCGGTTTTTGCCCTCATGGATGACTATCTCCGCCAGTGTCGAGTTGCGGTCATGCTTCAGCAGATGCACGTCAGCAGGCGAGGTAACGAATCCGCCTATATCTATACCCTTTTCGAGTCTTGCCGCCTCCGCTCTGGTCACGATCCCCTGAGCTCTGACGAGGTATCTCTTGCTGAATTCATGCGACGGATGCATGAGTTTGTTTGAAAGGTCTCCGTCATTAGTGAGTATAAGGAGGCCTGTGGTGTTGAGATCGAGCCTCCCTACCGGGAACACCCTCACTTCATCGGGAACAAGCTCTGTAACGAGAGGCCTGCCCTCCTTGTCTGCCGTCGATGTAACATAGCCTGCCGGCTTGTTGAGCAGGTAATAGACCTTGCGCTCAGCCGGAGTGATGCGTACACCGTCAACTTCCACTATGTCTCCTTCTTCCACATGATATCCCGGTGATGTCAGGACTGCTCCGTTCACCCTGACGCGTCCGTCTTCTATATACTCATCTGCCTTGCGGCGGCTGGTGATGCCTGCCGAAGCTATATACTGATTTATCCTCATTCCTTCTCCTCGAAATCTATTGCGATCTGGCCGTAGCCCTCCTCTTCGCGCTCACGTCTCATCTCCTCGTACTCAGGCACCTCCGGGAGGTCCTTGAGGGATGAGAATCCGAACTTTTTCAGAAACTCCTTTGTTGTCTTGTAAAGCAGCGGTCTGCCGACGCCTTCCGACCTGCCTGAGATCTCTACAAGCTCCTTGTCGATGAGTCCGTCAATGACTCGCTCGCTCTTGATGCCCCTTATTGAGTCGATCTCAGACCTCGTTACCGGCTGGCGGTAAGCTATTATTGCGAGCACTTCGAGCGCGGCCTGCGACAGTCTTCTGACCCTTACAGGCGTGCAGAGCTTCTTAAGGAATATCTCATTGTCTGCCAGCGTAACAAAACCGAACGCATCATCTACCTCGCGTATCCTGATGCCTCTTCCTTCCTGCTCATATTCAGCCTGAAGCTCCCTGAAGAGCTCCCTTATGACGTTTTTATCGGCCTCGAGCACCTCTGCCGCGTCCTTTACCTCGAGCGGCTCTCCCCACATGAACATCATGGTCTCGAGAGCGGATTTCATAGTTTTATTGCTGTACATCTGCGGTCTCCCTCTTGATAACTTTTATATCGCCGAAGTTCTCGTTCTGCTCTGCATCATAGCCCTGGTTCTTTATCATCGAGAGCAGAGACATGAAGCTGAGCGTAATATCATATCTGTCCGGCTTATCAGGCAGCAGGTCAAAGAAAAGCACCTTGCCGTTCCCTTCCCTGAACTTCCTTTCAAGGATCTCCGTCATCTCGCTTATGCGTGATTCAATGGTCTCCTTGCGGCGGCGCACCCTGCTGTAGCGCCTGGTCACCTCCTCGACTTTTCTCTTGCGGGTCAGGAACTGAATGAACGCATTGACCATCTGCTCATCGCTCACCTGCAATATCTCATCAGGATTCTCCAGGTATGCCGACATGTCCTCAGCCGGCTTTTCATGGACTGCGAGGTTGAATTCCTCAGCAGCCATGAGCATCTCAGCCGCCTTTTTGATGCGCATGTATTCGAGCAGCCTTCCCCTGAGCTCTATCCTAGGGTCTTCTATGATCTCGATCTCGCCGGCCTCGTTTATCCTCGGCAGCAGCATGCGCGATTTGAGCCTTATCAGCACGGCCGCGAGCACAATAAACTCGGTATCGACCTCTACATCGAGATCCTCCATCTCCTTGAGATAGCCGATATACTGCTCCGTTATCTCGGCGACCTTAATATCATAAATATCCATCCTCGCGTTCTCGAGGAGGTATATGAGAAGGTCGAACGGTCCTTCAAATTTGTCTATTCTGACTTTGTACAATTTATCTCCTGTCGGTTTATGTGAAATATATCTCTTTCAGGTAGAGCCCCTGCGGCGGTGCCGTGAATCCGGCATTGGCGCGGTCAAGACTTTCAATGGCTGCACGTACGCTGTCCGGTGTTCTTTTGCCGGCTCCTGCTTCAACAAGCGTGCCGGTGATTATCCTCACCATATTATACAGGAATCCGTCGCCCGTTATCTCGATCACTATGGATCTGTCATCCTCAGTTATGTCGAGCCTGCTCACTGTGCGCACTGTCGTTTCGCGCGGAGTTCCTCCCGCCGTCTCAAAGCATTTGAAATCGTGTGTTCCCACGATATACGCTGCCGCCCTGCGCATCGCGTCCGTATCCAGCTCTGATGCTCCCGGATACTGGAAAGCCCGGTTCCGCAGGAATATATCGCCTGTCTTGTCGATCACGTACCTGTATGTTTTGCCTGTGCATGAGTACCTTGCATGGAAGTCATCAGGCATAACTTCCGCTGAGATAATGCGTATGTCTCCGGGAGCGCCGCTCCGGCCTTCTCCTCCGGCTCCGAACCTGCGGTTCATTACCTCGGGAAGCTTTTCGACCGGCATGTTCGAATTCCACTCAAAGGTGGCGCACTGGCCGAGCGCATGCACACCTGCATCGGTACGGCTGGTGCCGTGTATGTGGACATCCTCGCCGGCGATGTATTTCAGCACATGCTCTATCTCGCCCTGCACCGTGCGTACGTCCGGCTGTATCTGCCATCCGCGGAAGTCAGTTCCGTCATATTCGATTTTTATAAGAACATTTTTGCCCATTTATACCTGCAAGCATTCTCTACAGAAGGTTCATGAGGATGAGATCTCCCGTGCTGAACAGGAACAGAAAGTATATAGTGACTGCGGCGCACGCGGACGGAAGCATCGGATTCCTGTCTTTTATGCTGCCCTTCCCTGCTGCTATGATCACTGCGGAATGGACCGCAAAGAGCAGTGTTGTCAGTACATATATGATAACTATGCCTGTTCTGCCTGTTATCAGGCCCATACAGGTGAAGAACTTTATGTCAGCTCCTCCTATGCTTCCTGTTTTGAAAAGAAGCATGCCCAGCAGCAGAACAGCCAGAGAGATTCCGAGCCCAAGCGCCGCTCCGGCTGCCGGCTCCCACCAGTTCTCATGGTACTCAACGAAAGCCGCCGCGGATATCGCAAGCATGATGCTGAACTCGTCAGGAACCACTCTGTACATCTGGTCAGCTATGGCCATCTCAAGGACGATAAACAGCACACAGAGAACCGAAATCTCGTATGTGAGGCTCCCGCCCCTTATTGCAAGATAAAGGCCTGTAATCGCAAAATATCCGGTAAAGGCGTACTTCCATGGGCTGCTCGGCAGTCTTTGTCTGCCGCTGTTGTCAGCTTCGAGGAGCTTAGGCGGGATCACCTTGCGGGGCTCTCCCGGTTCAGTGCCTGACCGGTCCTCATCATAGTCCTCGAACCAGCGCGGTTTTATGCGGTTAAACGCGACAACACTGCCGTTACCAAATAAAATGGCCAGAACGGCAGCGATGATTATTCGCATTATTAAAGTCGCGCTGTATTCCATCCGTTTTCTCAGCCTCTATTTAAGGCAGCTGTCCAGGAACTCAAGCATATCTGCGAAAACCTGCTCTTTGTCAGTCTCGTTGAGTATCTCGTGCCTGTCATCATCATATATCCTGATGGAAACATCACACTTTGTATTATCGCTGTATACCATAAAAGTCTTCCGAACGCCTTCGCCCCAGGCTCCTACAGGGTCTTCCGCGCCTGATGTGATCAGTATAGGGAGTCCTTCAGGGAGTTTCTTCATGCGCTCGATATCGTGAGCCTTCTGCATGCCGGAGAACATATGATAATACGCGTTCGGTGTAAAGTGGAACGTGCACCATGGCTCAGCTCTGTACCAGTCCACTATCGACTCATCCTTAGTCAGCCAGTCTGAAATAGTGCGCGGATTATCGATCTTCTTAAGGTACGAGCCGAATGACATCTTGTCTATCAGACCGGCCGGCTTGCCGACCTTGTTGATGCCAAGCATCTTCGCTACGGCCTTGCCTGCTGCCAGGACAGGGCCCGGCTGCCAGCCTGTTCCCATTATGATGACGCCGGAAAGGCCTTTCGCATAATCCGCTCCATTCTCGGTTATATACTGTCTGATCAGGAATGAGCCCATGCTGTGTCCCATCATAAGATAAGGCACGCCGGGGAACTCCTTCTGCATCATCTCTCTCAGGCGGTGGATGTCTGCAATGACCCAGGCATTTCCTTCCTTGCCAAAGTATCCATGGTATTCATCAGACCGGACTGATGCTCCGTGGCCGAGGTGATCCTCGCCTGTTACCAGATAACCGTGCTCAGTCAGATAAGATGCAAACGCGTCATATCTGTCAATGAACTCGACCATGCCGTGGATGATCTGCAGTATTGCCTTTGGTTCACCTTCCGGTTCCCATCTGATAGCGTGGATCTGCGTCTTGCCGTCAGTAGACGGATAGTAGAACTCTTTTTTGTTCATATAGCTCTTCCTCCCAATATATACCGATATTATTCTGTTCAGATTCTATCGGAGGAGCTAAGCCTCCGTAGATCAATGGTTTCATCCTTACGGCAACGCCGTTACAATCAATGAACCATTCTATCGGAGGAGCTAAGCCTCCGTAGATCAATGGTTTCATCCTTACGGCAACGCCGTTACAATCAATGAAACCATTATATCACATAGTATTTCCCTATTTCTTCAGTCCTGATACAGGTTGGGATAATCGATCCTGTCTCTTATTATCAGTATGCATGAAGCGCATATCGTTGCTGCTCCTGCAGCCATGATCGCGATCCAGGCGTACTCTGATCCGCCTCCGGAATATATCCATCCTATCGCAAGCTGTGACAGGCTTGTTATCACTGTACGCACGACCGTTACTATTCCGTTAAGCCTTCCCCTGTGGCTTGATGGTATCCTGCGTGACAGATACGGACTGTCTGCCGTCAGAGCAAATACCTCTCCCCAGGTAAGGATTATCATGGATACATAGTACATCGGAATGTATCTTCTGAATACCGCAAACAGGACAAATCCCAGTACGCACAGCGACACTCCCGCCGTTATCCTTGACGGCTCGGATCTTGTTCCGAAAAGCCTCGTCACTACCGGGGTGAACCGCACTACGACAACACAGTTGACGCTTGTGACCGAGCCGTATATTAGAGCTCCGGTCTCACCGTACATCTCTGCGAGGTCGAGAGGAATAAGATATACATATCCAAGCTGGTAAACTGCAAAGTATCCGCTCAGCACTAATATAAACAGAATGATCAGACGGTTGTTCTTAAGTACCTGCAGAACGCTTTCGCCTTTCTTCTCCCTCTGGTACTCCGCCTTTGCTCCGGTCTCTACGGACGGAGCAGTATCTCTGACGAAGAACTGGATAAGCAATGCAGAGCAGAGTATCGACAGGCCATTGATCAGGAACGACAGCCACAGGTGATCCCTGAACAGCAGTCCGGCAAGAGTCGGAGACATGACAAGTCCCAGATTCGCGCAAAGATACTGCAGAGAAAAAGATCTGTCACGGTCTTCGGTAACAGTAAGATCTGCTGTAAGCGCGTTATATGCAGGGTTCTCCATGTTCTGGCATACAGAGCCGAGGAACAGGAGGCCTATGGTTATCCACGACATCGGAATAAACGCGCAAGTAACGAAAGATGCCGTAGACATCAGGTCGAGCACGACTATCGTCTGCTTCTTGTCCCTTTTGTCAGATATCTTTCCCCCAAAATATATAGCCGGCGCCATTCCCACCATTGCAGCGGCAAGAAGTATGGAAACGCCTTTTGCGCTCACGCCCATTTTCTGACTCAGTATAAGAGTCATCATCGGCCATATCATTGAGCCGAGTCCCGTGACAAGACGTCCGAAAGCCAGTATGTAGTTTTCTTTTCTCAGTCCTCTGTACTGCTCAAACATCCCGCTGCTTTCTGGGCCGATCCGCTTATTAACATTCCGCTTCCGCTCTCGGAGGTCTTGCTCCGTGATACTGGTAGAACTGCGTCTCTATGGTGCCGTTGTACAGCTTGCGCCTGCGGTCCGCGCGGCGTCCTGTTATCTTCTCTATTTCTTTTTCAAACTCCTTGTCAGATGTTATCAGGAAGAATGACCAGTTAGGGCATTCATTCATAAGTCTGCCAAAGTGCTCATATATCTTCTGATTGGCTTTGCGGTCCCCGATCCTTATCCCGTAAGGGAGATTCGAAATGACCACTCCGTATTCATCACGCGATGCTCCTTTCGGTATCCCCTCGCCCGGCATCCAGTTTGTAAGATCGACGCAGGCAAAGTCTATATCGTCAACGACTCCCGCTTCGTCGGAGTTGGCTGCAGCTGCCCTGACAGCAGTCCTGTCGATATCCATGCCTGTTATGCTCAGCTCAGAGTCAAAGTCCGCAGCCTCGAATGCTGCTTTCTTCTCTTCCTTTCTGATCTGCTGAGGTATTATGTCCCAGTCCTCAAAAGCAAATCTGCGGTTGATCCCCGGAGCTATGTTGCGGGCTATGAGCGCGGCTTCTATAGGGATGGTGCCGGAGCCGCAGCAGGGATCAACAAGCACGCGGTCCTTTCTGTAGAAGCTGAGCTGTACGAGCGCAGCTGCCAGTGTCTCTTTCATAGGAGCGGCTACATCACGCACTCTGTATCCCCTTTTGTGCAGGCCTGCTCCGCTTGTATCCAGCAGCAGAAGGAACTGATCCTTATGAGCAATGAACCTTATCCTGTACTCGGCGCCTGTCTCCGGCATCATATCTCTGCAATAAAACTCGGACAGCCTCACAGAGACTGCCTTTTTTATAATTTTCTGACATGCAGGCACGCTGTGCAGGACCGACTTGACCGATCCGCCCACCACAGGGAAAACTCCCTCAAGCGGGATCATGCTCTCCCATTCCAGGGCTTTGGTCTGCTGAAAGAGCTCTTCGAATTCAGTCGCCCTGAATTCGCCCATTCGTACATACACCCTGTCAGCTGTCCTGAGCCACAGGTTCGACCTCACGATGGCGCGCTCGTCGCCAAGGTATGTGACCCTTCCATCTTCTGTCTTTATTACTTTATAACCGAGCGCTTCGACCTCACGCCTTACCACTGCCTCCAGGCCGAAGGTCGCCGTAGCTACCAGTTCGAGTTTCATAGTCCGGTGCCTCCGTACCTAGATCTTTATCTCGAAATCGAATCCCGACTTGTAAGGGATCACCATTCCGTGGTCTCCCTCCCTTCTCGCTATTCTTGTCTTTTTCATGTCTATAACACGCTGGTTTTCGGATCCGCAGTACACGAGAGTCAGATTGCGCAGCTTCTCGTCGTATCTGCCGTCTACCAGGATATCGAGCATTTCCAGAAGTTCATCGGTCTCTTTATCATGTCTCGCTTCGAGCTCTTCAAGCGTATAGCCGCTGTAACTCATCAGAGTGAGTCCTGCTCCCTTTATGTTCTTCGCAAGGTCCAGGAGCGCAGGCACCTGCTCGAAAGGCTCGCCGCCGGAAAAAGTCACGCCGCGAAGCCATGGCCGGCCGCAAATATCCTCGAAGATCTCATTGACTGTCATGTCGTATCCGCCATCAAAAGCCCATGATTCAGGATTATGGCATCCATGGCAGTGATGCGGACATCCCTGTACGAAAATAACATACCTGAATCCAGGGCCGTCGACTATAGACTCCGGCTCTATGCCGCACATTCTTATTATTTTGCTTTTGTCCTTGCTTTTATCCATCTCAACCATCGCGGTACCTCTTCTTTCACAAAAATAGCCGCCCACCGCTTTCCGGTTTAAGGCGGCCATTTGTTTTCAGATGGTCAATTAGTTGTGGGACAGTCCGTGCTTTACTCTGTCCTGTACTTCGGCTCTCTTGCCGTTGTTGAATCTGTCGAGTGTGCCGACGAGATATCCGGTGATCCTTCTGATTCTCTCGAAGCCAACGCCTTCTCCGACCTGACCGTTTACATTCTTTACTACCTTATTATTCATACCAGTACCTCCGTACGTTTATACTCTTATTTGGTGCGCAATTATTCTATTCCCTGCATAGGGATTTGTAAAGCAATATTAATGTATATTGTTGTTTATTTTAGGGCATACCACAGTATCTTGTGGATAAATCTGTGGAAAACTCTGTGGATAATTGTTATTCACCCTATTAACGGTTGCAGTCGCATGGTACCGGTACGCTCGGGAATCTCATGCGCAGCTCGTTCAGTCTCTCGATAGTCACAGGCTCGCCTTCGCGTCTTCCGCATCTCGGGCAGACATCATCGATAACTCCCGTATATCCGCATACAGGGTCTCTGTCTACCGGATGGTTTACTGAACCGTATCCGACGCCGGCTTCCTTCATGAATCTGATCACTGATTCGAAAGCCTCAGGGTTCTTCGCTGTATCGCCGTCGAGCTCAACATAGCTGATGTGCCCGGCGTTCGTGAGATCGTGATAAGGCGCTTCGATAGCGATCTTCTCAAATGCTCCGATCGGATAATATACCGGAACATGGAACGAGTTAGTGTAGTAGTCTCTGTCTGTGATGCCAGGCAGCTTGCCGTACTTCTCTCTGTCGATCTTTACGAATCTTCCTGAGAGTCCCTCAGCAGGCGTAGCCAGCAGTGTGAAGTTGAGTCCTGTCTCGGCGCTCTTTCTGTCGCAGACCTCTCTCATATGCTTGATGATCGCGAATGCCTGCTCTCTGACCGTCTCGTCTTCACCGTGATGCCTGCCTGTCAGAGCCTTCATTGTCTCTGCAAGTCCGATGAATCCGATGGAGAGAGTACCGTGTTTGAGCACTTCTGCCACGCTGTCGTCCGGTCCGAGATCATCGGAATCGATCCAGATGCCCTGTCCCATCAGGAACGGATAGTTGCGGCCCTTCTTGCTGCACTGGATCTTGAACCTGTGCAGAAGCTGCCTTGAAACGAGATCCATCATCGCATCGAGCTTTTTGTAGAATACATCGAAATCTCTGTTTGACTCGATCGCGAGTCTAGGAAGGTTGATCGATGTGAACGAGAGGTTTCCTCTGCCGCATACTACAGCCTTTGTAGGGTCGTAGTTGTTGGCCATTACTCTCGTGCGGCATCCCATATAAGCAACCTCTGAATTATAGTCTCCCTCTCTGTAGAACTTCTTGTTGAAAGGAGCATCGAGGAAGCTGAAGTTAGGGAACAGTCTCTTTGCGCTGCATCTGATGGCCAGCTTGAAGAGATCGTAGTTAGGATCCCCCTCGTTGTAGTTGATACCCTCTTTGCAGAATATCCGCATTCCCCAAAATACCCAAACCTACCCAAAATACCCATTAGAGCATTAGCTCTGCGCTCCCTCGGAGCGCAACTCTAAAAACTAAAAACTAACAACTAAAAACTACACAACTAAGGG
>JAFVPI010000071.1 GCA_017505405.1 Mogibacterium sp. | reverse complement strand
GACAGACTATCTTATCGTTGATGTCCGCAGGCCTGACGAATTTGCCGAGGGGCATATCGCTGGAGCCATAAATGTGCCGAACGAGGATATAGCTGACGAGATGCCGGAGCTTCTGCCTGACAAGGACCAGCTCCTGCTCATATACTGCCGCAGCGGCAACCGCAGCAAGGAAGCATCCAAAAAGCTGGCGGATATAGGCTATACGAATATATACGAATTTGGCGGTATCAACACCTGGGAAGGCGAGATCGTGACCGGAGAATAAGTGGCAGTCGTAAGAGGAGAACACGGAAAAATGACAGGTAAGTTTTGCAGGGAGTGCGGCACTAAGCTTGTGCCGAAAGAGTTGAAAAATGAAGGGATAGTGCCTTATTGCCCGACATGCGGGCAGTACAGGTTCCCGCAGTACAACGTGGCGGTCATCATGATAGTCGTCAATGAGTCGACTGATGAGATCCTGCTGATACAGCAGTATGGCCGGCCGTCATACATATTGGTCGCAGGCTATGTGACCAGAGGCGAATCCCTTGAAGATGCCTGCAGACGTGAGATACGTGAAGAGACCGGCATGACAGTGTCACGCATCAAATATAACCGCACGGAGTTTTTCGAAAAGTCAGACTCCCTGATGTGCAATTTCACGATATTTGTCAAAGATGCTTCTGAGCTGCATACGAATTATGAGGTGGACAGGTATGCCTGGTTCACGCGCGATGAAGCAAGAGCAAACATACGTCCGAACAGCCTGGCGGAGAAATTCCTCGTGGCGTATCTGGACGAAGAACAAGAAGAACAAAAGGAGGCAAAATAATGAGCAAAGTAAATGATTTTCTGACAGAAGCAGGCGTATTCTATCTGGCAACTGTGGACGGCGACCAGCCAAAGGTAAGACCGCTCGGCGCGCATCTTGAAATGGACGGCAAGGTTCTCTTCGGCGTAGGAGATTTCAAGGACGTATACAAGCAGCTCGTTGCAAATCCGAAGGTAGAGATCGCATGCGCAAAGCCTGACGGACACTGGCTCCGCTATACGGGCAAGGCAGTTTTCGAGACAGATCCGAAGTACGCTGAAGCGAATCTCGAAGCGATGCCAATGCTGAGAAAGATCTACAATGAAGAGACAGGCAACAAGCTGATGATGTTCCATCTTGAGGATGCGACAGCAGTAGATATCCCTATGATGGGTCCTGGCGAGGATCTTCTGAAATAACTGATTAAGCAAAGGGGAAAAAGAGATGAAGACTTTAGTCGCTTATTTTTCGGCGAGCGGAAATACCGCTTCGCTTGCAAAGAGGGTCGCTCAGGCTGCGAATGCTGATCTGTTTGAGATAAAGCCGGTGGAGCCATATACAGACGCGGACCTCAGATGGACCAATCCGCTTGCCAGATGCAACAAGGAAAAGATCGGAAAAAAGAACGTGCCGATCGCTGACAGGGTCCAGAATCTGGATGAGTATGACCTTATATTCATAGGATTCCCTGTATGGTACTATGGGGCTCCGAATATAATCGAAACATTCGTAAAGAGCTACGACTTCACGGGAAAGAAGGTCGCGCTGTTCGCAACATCCGGAGGAAGCGATGTTGCGAAGGCTCCTGCTAAGCTCCAGCCGCTCATGAAGGGCGAGATCGTTGGGGCGAAACTCTTCAGGCCGGACGAAAGCTATGCAGAGCTCAATGTCTGGACAAACAGCTTCAACTGATTGGATCAGAACCGGAGCCTGACTGACATTTGAACGGACTGTGAGAGAACTTTCTGAAACGATCATGGAGGATCTCACGGACTGTGAAAGAACTTTCTGAAACGATCATGGAGGATTACACGAAATGAGAAAGATCCTTGTAGTAGTAGACATGCAGAATGACTTCATTGACGGAGCGCTCGGGACTGCAGAGGCGGTCGCTATCGTTGAGAATGTGAAGGCCAGGATACGCGAGTATGATCCTGCGGATGTTTTCGTGACGATGGACACTCATGCGCCAAATTACCTTGAGACTCAGGAGGGACGCAATCTCCCTGTGGAGCACTGCATCAAAGGCACGAAGGGATGGCAGATAAGGAGCGACATCGCTTCGCTGCTGCCTGACTGGCATATCTATGAGAAACCGACATTCGGCAGCGTGGCGCTTGCGAAAGACATAGCTGAGATCGCTGCTGCTGAAGAGATAGAGATAGAGGTGCTGGGACTCTGCACGGACATATGTGTGGTATCCAATGCGCTCATGCTGAAGGCATACATGCCTGAGGTGCAGATCTCGGTAGATTCGTCATGCTGCGCGGGTGTGACTCCGGAATCACACGAGGCGGCGCTTAAAACGATGCAGATGTGTCAGATAAGGATCATGTAAGATGCTGTATATTATCAGGCACGGCAAAACTGAAATGAACGCGAAGATGCTGATGCAGGGCAGGAGCGATCATCCGCTCAATGAGGCCGGCATCGCGCAGGCTGAGGAGGCTGCGGAGCGCTTTGCGCAGATGGGTGTGAAGATCGACAGGGTCTATACGAGTCCGCTCAGAAGAGCGCTGCAGACTGCAGAGAAGATAGCGCCCGATGCGGAGATCACCGTTGATGAAAGACTGATAGAGATGGACTACGGCCCGTATGAGGGAATGGACCTCAGGAACCCGGCGCCGGAGGTCATCAGCTTTTTCATGGATTTCGTCAACGTGCCGGCGCCTGAAGGCATGGAGCCGCTTCCGGCGATCGTAAAGAGGCTCGGCGCGTTCCTTGAGGAGATCGCGGAGGAGGCGGAAAGGCATAACATCCTTATCTCGACTCACGCAATAGCGATGAAGGGCGCGCTCGAATACCTGACGCCGGAGTCGAAAGGCAGCTACTGGGCAAAGAATATAGGCAACTGCGATATTTATGCGGCGGAAGCGAAGGACGGAAAGTTCTCCGTTCCGGTCCTTATAGAAGACGGTAAGGACCGCTGGGAAGGCGCAGAATAGGCGCCATAAACCGCATAAAAAGAAGCGGAAAGTAACAGAAAGAACAGAATGGAATACAGAAAACTTGGAAATACGGGACTTGAGGTAAGTGTTATAGCACTTGGCTGCGAGGCCTTCGTTGAGAATAACAGCACGGCGAAGTCGTTCCTTGATATGGCTGAGAAAGCCGGGGTCAATTACTTTGACCTGTTTTCGCCTGATCCTGCGGCGAGGTCCGCGCTTGGTGAGGCGCTTAGAGGAAGACGTGAAAAATTCATCATACAGTCGCATATTTCTTCCGTGTGGAAGAACGGCCAGTATGAAAGGAGCCGCAACCTTGACGATGTAAAGGCGGCATTTGAAGATTCCCTCGAGAGACTCGGAACTGACTACATCGACGTTGGCATGATCCATTACTGCGATGCTGAAAGCGACTGGCAAGCAATAAAGGACAACGGCATAGTCGAGTACGCAAGGCAGCTGAAGGCTGAGGGGAAAATACATCACATCGGTCTTTCGTCGCACAACCCTAAGGTCGCGATAAAGGCGATCGAGGAGGGCGACATCGAGGTGCTGATGTTCAGTATCAATCCGGTGTACGACATGCTGCCGGGAACGGAGGTAGTGGATGACCTCTGGGCTGATGAGGTCTATGAGGGAGGCTTCGTCAACATGGATCCTGAACGTCAGAGGCTGTACGAGCTCTGCGAGAGCATGGGCGTCGGCATCACAGTCATGAAGGCGTTTGCGGGAGGAGATCTCCTGACTGCTGAGATGTCTCCTGCAGGTGCGGCGCTGACACCGGTGCAGTGCATAAGCTACTGCCTGTCGAGACCGGCCGTGGCAACGGTATGCTCAGGCGCAAGAAACGATGAGCAGCTGGCAGAGAGCATTGCGTATTGCGATGCGACGGAGGCTGAGCGCGACTACGCCGAGGCGTTCGCGAGCTTCCCGAAAGTGAGCTGGAGCGGCCACTGCATGTACTGCACGCACTGCCATCCGTGCCCGGCTGAGATAGACATAGCTTTCGTTACAAAGCTCCTTAACCTCGTCATCGCTCATAATGAGTCGAACGGCATAAAGGAAGGGGCTGAAGGGTTCCGCGTGCCGGATACCGAAAGGATGCACTACGAGGTGCTTGAGAAACATGCGGGTGACTGCCTGCAGTGCGGCATGTGCGAGACAAGATGCCCGTTCGATGTTAAAATACGTGAAAACATGGAGCACGCTGTAAAGGTGTTCGGATACTAGAAAGTTTCGCATAATAAATAAGGATCATAACGATGAAGCAATACATAGTCGATGCGTTCACGGACAAGCCATTTGCCGGGAATCCGGCGGCGGTCTGCGTGATGGACAAGTGGCCGTCTGAGGCTTCCATGATGAAGCTGGCCATGGAGAACAATCTGTCAGAGACGGCGTTCATAGTGAAGGAGGAGGAAGGCTACCATCTGCGCTGGTTCACGCCGGGAAGCGAGGTGGAGCTCTGCGGACATGCCACTCTGGCCTCGTCTTTCGTGATACTGAATTTCGTTGAGCCGGAGAGCTCATCGGTCAGTTTCAATACGATGAGCGGTGTGCTTACGGTAACGCGCAAAGGTGACCTCTATGAGATGGATTTTCCGACATATGATCTGAAAGAGATCCCGGTCACAGACGACATGGAGAAGGCTTTCGGGGTGCGGCCGGTGAAAGCTGTTCTCGGACTCGATCTCGTATGCGTGTTTGAGACCGAAGAGCAGGTGCGGAACATGGAGCCTGATCAGGCAATGCTCATGAAGATAGAAGGGCGAATACAGAATGCTACAGCGGCTGGAAGCGAAGCGGACTGCGTATCAAGAAGCTTCTGCCCAAAGGTGGCTATAGCTGAAGACCCGGTCTGCGGATCGGCTCACTGCCAGATAGCGGACTACTGGTCGCAGGTGCTCGGTAAGAAGGATATCCTGGCTTATCAGGCATCAAAGCGCGGCGGGTATCTGTACTGCGAGCTGAAAGGAAACGGACGCATCTCCATAAG
>JAFVPI010000070.1 GCA_017505405.1 Mogibacterium sp. | reverse complement strand
GGAACATCTGGCAATCTCATTTACATCAAACTTCTCGCCCCTACTTTAGTTTCAAAACAGATATTCTCACAAAGAAAAACTGGGATCCGCATATTCTGCAGTTCCCAGTTCGATTATTCTGTCATTAACTAAATGACATTGCCCGCGAAGGGGCATTTAAATTTGTCGCTTAAAACTCTGCCTTTACCTCAACACCGTCATATTTAAAGCAATCCATGAACCTCAGCTTGAAGAGGTTCCTTTTGTGCAGTGTATCGATTCGCTCTTTAGTCGCAGGGTCATCGATCTCTCCGGTACGGATGTAGCGGTCGAGAACTGCATAGGTGAATCCGAGCTTGTCCTCGTCGCTCATGCCTGAAAGCCCGTCACTTGGCACCTTTTCAATAAGCACTGACGGAAGTCCGAGGACTCTTCCCATGGCTCTGATCTCAGCGGTCGTGAAGCACGACATCGGGCTGAAATCACCTACGGAATCGCCGTATCTTGTTGAATATCCGACCCAGTCCTCTGAAAGGTTGCAGGTGTTGACTACTCTGCCGTTTTTACTCTGACCTACAGCGTATAGAGTCGACATGCGCAGACGCGGCGGCAGGTTGATGACCGAGTCTTTGCTGATCTCTATGCCGGCAAGGCCGACCTGCTCTGTCAGCGAGTCGAATGCGCCTTTTATGTTGATAATATAATGTTCTATACCGAGATGGTCGACAAGAAGCTTAGCCATGTCGATGTCGGACTGTTCGCCGTTAGGCATGAGCACACCGATCACTCTGTCCTTTCCGAGAGCTTCGCAGCAAAGAGCTGCAGCTATTGAGCTGTCCTTGCCCCCGCTGATCCCGACGATGGCATTGCACCCAGGTCCGTTTATCTCAAACCAGTCTCTGATCCATTTAGTCGTTGCTTCCACAGCTTTTACAGCATCAAATTCCATAACATTCTCCTTCTGTCGTCAATGCCTGTATCCTTACGGCAACACCTGTGTATTTACGGCAACGCCGCCGGCGCCATTTATGGCGCTTAGTAGCTTATGAAGCATTCAATCGGAGGAGCCCAGCCTCCGGAGATCAATGCTTTCATCCTTGCGGCAACGCCGCCGGCGCCATTTATGGCGCATAGTAGCTTATGAAAGCATTATAACATAGCTCAGCCTTGTGTTATACTATAACAAATAATTGAACGGAGACCAGTTAACGAATGAAACCATACTATATTAAAGATCTCAGGCCTGATGAAGGGCATCGCATAGAGGACAGATATCTCGTTAAGAACGTGGATATCCGCGACGGCAATAATGGTAAAAGACATCTATATATGTCTCTTGCTGATGCCACGGGTGACATGCAGTCCGTGAAGTGGAATCTAACGCCGGATGAAGTAAAAGCTTTTGCCAAAGTGAAGCCGGGGATGGTCATCAGCGTCGTGGGCAGATGCCGTGATTACAAGGGGCAGAACCAGCTCATACTCGATGCTATAAAGGGTGAAGCCAGAGAGGGCACTTATGAGAGGGCGGATCTCTTCAAAGCTGCTCCGGAGAAGCCTGAAGACATGTATGACTACATAGTCGGCAGGATAAAAGCGTTCAGGGATGAAGATCTGAAGCGCCTGTGCCTCAGCTTCTACGAAGGCGAAAAAGAGCGCATCATGTACTTCCCTGCGGCAATGAGCAACCATCACGCGGAATACGCCGGACTGCTTTATCACGTAAAGAGAATGATGATGATGGGCGAGCGGGCGTGCGAGGTCTATACAAACCTCAATAAGGATCTTCTGCTGGCAGGAGTTGCGCTCCATGATATTGAAAAGCTGAACGAGCTTGCGTCAGACGAGAACGGCGTAGTGCCTGAGTATACGCTCGAAGGCAAGATGCTCGGCCATCTCGTTATGGGTGTGGAAGCGATCGGAGAACGCTGCGCTGAACTCGGGATCGATCACGAAAAGTGCCTGCTCATGCAGCACATGTCGCTGACACATCACTATGAGCCGGAATTCGGAAGCCCTAAAAAACCGCTTTTCCCTGAAGCAGAAATGCTGCACTATCTTGACATGACGGATGCCAAGATGTTCGACATGGAAGACGCGCTCAGCAATGTGGAACCGGGCGGATTCAGCGAGAGAGTGTTTACGCTCGATAACAGAAAACTTTATAAACGCACATTTTAATAAATGCAGCAGGAAGGCAAACTCGGAAAGATAATATTCAATAACCCTGAGAACGGCTATACCGTAGCGGTCTTCGATACAGAAGCAGGCGCGATCCGGATAGCCGGTTCTTTTGCTGAACCAAAAATCGGCGCAAAGTACAGGCTGGAGGGAAGGTTCACCATACACCCTAAGTACGGAGAACAGTTCAGTGTGTCTTCATATGAAGAGATGATGCCGGAGGGAGAAGACGCTATACTTGAGTTCCTCTCTGCGGGAAACATCCGCGGGATAGGACCGAAAACCGCTGCACAGATAGTTGATGTGTTCGGCGAAGAGACTCTTGCTGTCATAGAGGAGACTCCTGAGAAACTTCTGATGATAAGCGGGATCGGCGCCAAAACTCTGGCAAAGATAACCGAATCATTCGGAGAGTCGCGCGAGTTCGCGAACACGTCGATCGAGCTACGCGAGCTTGGCATTGAAATGAATGAAGCGGTCAGGATCTACAGGCTATACGGCAAGGATTCCATAAGGATCGTGAATGAGAATCCTTACATACTTGCGGAGGACATACGCGGCATCAACTTCCACAGAGCTGACATTATTGCGGCAAAACTGGGAGTAGAGCCGGAGAGCACCATCCGGATAGAGAGCGGTATCCGTTACATGCTGAGATCCTGGGCGGCAAGCGGCAGCACGCTGATGCCTGAGAGCTTCCTCATTGAAAAGACTGCGGAATTCCTGGATGTAATGATGGATGATGTCAGGGATTCACTGAAGGATATGGTGTTTGCCGGCGAGCTGGAAGAAGACCGCATAGATGATATGCCGGTGATATATCTGTACGGATATTATCACGCTGAGCAGAGAGTGGCTCATGAGCTCATAAAGCTCAGAAACGCTCCGCTGAAACCTGTTCCGCTGCAGTCCGGCAACATTCTGGATGCCGTGATGACAGCTCCGGACGATCCTTTCGGAGACGAGGTGGAGCTTTCCGTCGAGCAAAAGAGGGCGATCCTTGAATGCCTGACTAACAACATAACCATTATTACAGGTGGCCCGGGCACCGGAAAAACGACGATCATCAATACTCTGGTGAAGATATTTGACTTTGCCGGGCTTTCGGTGGCGCTTGCCGCACCGACGGGAAGAGCCGCAAAGCGCATGGAAGAAGCGTCGGGCAAGCCGGCCATGACCATACACCGCCTGCTCGAGTTTGTGTGGTCTGAAGAGGAGGATACTCTGAACTTCGGAAGAAACGAGGAGAATCCGCTCGAAGAGGACGTGATAATCGTAGACGAAGCATCTATGATAGACTTGATGCTGATGGACGGGCTCCTGAATGCCGTTAAAGAGGGAACAAGACTCATATTCACGGGCGACGCGGACCAGCTGCCGCCTGTAGGAGCGGGCAATGTTCTCCGCGACATGATAGCAAGTGAGTGCATTCCTGTGATAATGCTAAGGGAGATATTCAGACAGGCCGAGGGGAGCGGTATCGTCACCAACTCCCATCTCATAAACAGCGGTGAGTACCCGGAGCAACAGAGCGGTAACGATTTTTACATCATCGGCAAGATGAGAGAGACTTCCATCAGTGACACAATAAGAGAACTTGTCGGCGGACGGATCGAAGCAGGCTTCGACTTTGTGCGCTCTGCTGATGACATCCAGATACTGACGCCAACCAAGCGGGGCATGCTGGGAGCGCCGAGCCTCAATGCCATGCTTCAGGAGGTGATCAATCCGCCGTCAGACGATAAAATAGAACTGAGAATAGGAAGTGTTGTCTTCCGTGAAGGCGACAAGGTGATGCAGCTGCGCAACAATTACGGCGCTGAATGGCACACAGATGATTTCCTTTCGGAAGGAGAGGGCGTGTTCAACGGCGACATGGGCATAGTTGAAGAGATCGACCCCGAATTCAAAACGATGACAGTCAGGATGGATGACCGGGTGATAGAATATGCGGGCGAAATGCTTGAAGAAATAGACCTCGCATATGCAGTTACAGTACACAAGAGCCAGGGATCGGAGTTCCCGGTCGTTGTGATGCCGGTGCTGAACTTCCCGCCTATGCTGATGACCCGCAACCTGCTTTACACAGCTGTCACCAGAGGAAAGAAACTCGTGATAATCGTCGGCGATCCTGCCCGTGTACGCTCCATGATAGACAATAACCGCGCTGACGGCAGATATACCGGCCTTAAGTGGCGTCTGCTGGCTCTCGATGCGGATCCGTTCGGAAGGAGAAGCTGATGTCAGGACGGGAATGGCTCAGACGTATTGGAAATGAAATGCTCGACCTGGTGTATCCGCCGGGTCTTTATTGCATTTGCTGCGGAAAGATCATAGACGAGAGCCGTACGTACAGGCTTTGCAATGACTGCATGAGGTCGATGAACTGGAATACGGGCAGGCGCTGTCTGAGGTGCGGGAGACCTCTTGCAGAGAACGATCCCGGAGAGCTGTGCTTCGGCTGTGCTCAGAGAGAAGCCGCGGGGCATGGGCAGGGTTTTGACAGAGGTCATGCATGCACCGGTTACGGCGCATGCGCTCAGGCGGTGATATTTTCGCTCAAATATGGCGGCCGCGCGGATATAGGCGATACATTAGGAGAAATCCTTTATGATTACATGATGTCCGAATACGATGAAGACGAACTGGCAGCAATATACGATATCGTGATACCTGTACCGATACACTCTGACAAACTGAAAAAGAGGGGATTCAATCACGCTGAACTCATGGGGCGGGGCTTTGCTGAAAGAGCGGGTCTCCGCTTTGACCCGGGAGCGCTTGTCAGGCTGCGCGGGACGGTTCCTATGAAGGGACTGGGGCCTGAGGCGCGAAGAGCAAACATACGCGGGGCTTTCGGGATAAGAAACAGCAGGCTTACGCAGATTCAGGGTTCGCGTATCCTGCTGATAGACGACATATTCACGACCGGCTCAACGGTTGATGAGATAGCATCGGTGCTCAAATCCCATGGGGCGTCGCGGGTGGATTTTCTGGCTTTTGCCGCGGCGGGAGACATGGTCATATAGACACCTGCAGTCCGAGCAAAGCCATCTCGTCCGGTGTCAGGCGGCGGGATTCGCCGGGAGCCAGACCGGGATCGAGAACTAACGGGCCCATTGAAAGACGCTTGAGATACAGGACTTCAGCTCCGACTGAGCTGAACATGCGCTTCACCTGGTGGAACTTGCCCTCGCGGATGGTTATTTCCGCTTCGGAAGTATATTCATCTTCCGAAACGGACAGTATCGTCAGATCCGCGGGAAGGCACTCAAGACCGTCAGTAAGCACAAGACCGTCCCTGAACAGCTCGATGTCATTGCCTGTCAGGATGCCCGACACCCTGACATAATATACTTTATCAACGTGATGCTTCGGCGACAGAAGGCGGTGCGACAGCGCGCCGTCGTTTGTTATTATGAGAAGTCCCTCGGTATCGCGGTCAAGGCGTCCGACAGGGAACAGATCCCTGCGTTTCGGCTCAGGTATAAGATCGACTACGGTTTCCTCTCTGCCGTCCTCGCTCGCGCTGATAACGCCTGCCGGTTTGTTGAGCATGTAGTAAACGAATTCCTCGTACGCGATTACAGTACCCCTGAAGACTACACGCGAAGAGGCGCTGACGCTGAATCCCGGATCCGTTACGACCGTTCCGTCTACGCTGACTCCGCTTTTGCGGATCTCTTTCTTCAGTTCGCTTCGTGTGCCCGCGCCCATGTCGGACAGATACTTGTCAAGCCTCATACGGACCTCTTTCCAATCTATGTCTGTGTTTTGATTGTATCACATACGCTGTATGGGGTGATATGGGTTGAAATAGGGTAAAGTAAGACTTATAATTAGAGTCACCGAACACCAGGGGAGCGAATGCTGAGAGGTCCCGCGAGGGATGACCCTTATACCTGATCCGGGTAATACCGGCGTAGGGAGGTAAATAGAACGCATCACTTATATTGTACGTGTTATTTATCAGCGCTCTCCTTAATGATCATTTAAGGAGGTTTTTTTATGGAAAAGAACAAGGGAAGAAATTATACCGCAAAACTTACCACGACGGCACTGATGGTCGCTCTGGCGATGATACTTGATCAGATCAAGCTGTTCTCGATGCCGCAGGGTGGATCCGTAACGCTCTTCGGAACGCTGCCTATCATCGCTCTTGGATATCTTCTGGGCACGAGATGGGGTGTCCTGGGAGGAGCTGTGACCGGACTTCTCAACCTCATATTCGGAGGATATGTGATCCATCCTGTCCAGATGATACTCGACTATGTCATCGCTTTCGCCGTAATGGGCCTTTCGGGCCTTGTCAGAGACCGTAAAAATGGTCTCACCAAGGGATATCTGCTCGGAGTTTTCTGCAGGTATATCTGCGCGGTGCTCAGCGGAGTAGTATTCTTCGCGGAATATGCTCCTGAGAACTTCAATGCTCTCACATGGTCGCTGTGGTACAACATAACATATCTGGCAGTTGAAGGCTTGATGACCATTATAGTCATCAACATCCCGGCTGTGAGGAATATGTTCGAGAATCTCAAACAGCAGCTTGCACGCTAAAAGGCTGTAAAAGGTGTCAGCAGAACCGCTGATGCCTTTTTTAATGCCCGGTTTTAGTGTAAAATCAAAGCAGAAAGCGGAGGAACTGCAATGGCAAAAAAGAGAGATAACGGAATAGTCGTGATAGGTGCGGCATTTGTGGATGTCAAGGGCTACCCTTATGCACAATACATCCCCGGAGGAAGGAATTCCGGTCAGGTAGTCGAGGTGCATGGCGGAGTAGCGCGCAACATAGTTGAAGATATAGCGAACGTTGAGCTCAGACCTACTTTTGTAACCGTGCTTGATCCGAAAGGGATAAGCAACGATGTTGCCGATAAACTGGCCAAGCATAAAGTCAATACAGACTATATCAAGCGGTCTGAGGGCGGTCTGGGCACCTGGCTTGCCGTCTTTGATAACAGCGGGGATGTAGTTGCGTCCATATCCAAGAGACCTGATCTGTCACGCATTGCAGACATACTTGATGACAAAGGCGATGAGATCTTCAAATATGCTGACAGCATTGCCGTGGAATTCGATGTTGATGTACCGACGCTGAAGCGTGTGATAGCGCTGGCTGAAAAGCATGGCAAAAAAGTATATGCTCCGGTTTCCAACATGTCGATCGCGATGGAGCGAAGGGACCTCCTTCAGAATATAAGCTGTCTCGTCTGTAATCTGGAAGAGGCGGGGCTGTTGTTTTCAGAAGAGTATGAAGGTATCGGTCCTGATGAAATGAGCGCTGTTCTTTTCAAAAAAATATCGCAGGCTCAGATACCGGCAATGGTGGTCACCATGGGCGGAGAAGGGGCTGTATACGCTTCGCTTGACGGCGATTTCGGCCATTGCCCGGCTCCGAAAACTGAGGTCAGGGATACAACGGGAGCCGGTGACGCATTCTTTGCGGGAGTGGTGATCGGGCTTACATACGGAAAGAGTCTCGGAGAATCATGCGCTATCGGAACAAGACTGGCCAATTCGGTGATAGTAACCGATGAGAACGTCTGCCCGAGATTTCTGCCTGCGGAATTCGGCCTGGATGTTAAAAAAGAATAGGCCGGTAAACAGACTGTAAGGAACCCTCGCGGGGGGATGCCAAAAATACATAGAAAAGCATATAAATAGGAGCCATTTTTATTGCGGCTCTGTTGTTTCAATGATAAAATCACTATGAATGGGAAACGGAAATAAAACTTAAAGTTTCCGAATTCCGAAAATGAGGAACTGAAGTATGAAAGAAGACACATCACAGGAACTGCGCGTCCGCATACTTGACGAAGCAGCCAGGCAGTTTGACAAAAAGGGCATCAAATTCACAATGGATGATCTTGCTCACGCGCTGGGCATGAGCAAAAAGACCATCTATACTGTTTTTGAAGACAAGCGGTCAATCATGACTCAGACTATCGACCGCTTCTTCGATGATGCGCTGATCGAAGAGGAAATAATACTCAACGATGAAAGCCTCACTATCCCTGATCAGCTGAAGGCGATAATAGGACGCGTTCCCGAGCGTTACACGCAGAATGATCTGGCTCAGCTCTATGTACTGAAAGAAAAGTATCCTTCGGTTTACAGACACTGGAAATACTGCCGTGAAAACTACTGGGAGGGCGTTGCGCTGCTGCTCGCGAGAGGTATAAAGGAAGGCTCTATCAGACCGGTATCACTGCCGATCCTTAAGACGATGTTCCAGGCGACTGTGGAGCAGTTCTTCCAGAAGGACGTGCTCGTAAAGAACCATATCTCCTACAGGGAGGCTCTGGCCGAAGTCGCGGATATCCTGGTGAACGGAGTCATAGTGAAGTAACTGCATTCATGCTTTGATCAACTCAGGTAAGAAGCCTTAATGGAAGGCATTTTTAGAGAGATAGATATTGTAAGAGAAAGAGAGGGAAAAGTATGGCAAAAAAGGCTAAACAGCTGAGCCACGACGAGAAGATCTTTAAGCTTATAAAGATCATCACTGACCGCAAGGAAGTCCTCCTCGGACTTGAGAAACCTTCGATCGATTCTCCTGAATATTGGGGAATGGACTGCGGCTATCAGTATGTCGTCAGGAGATACGGCAAGGACATTGCAGAGGATTGTCTTGACACTGCTCTTGTGATGGGAAAGCGCAAGCCGAAAACTTTCGCAAAGATGAAAGAACTGACCGGCTATGATGACGATCATCTGACGACAGTGCTTGAAGCTCTTGGTCAGTACGGCCTCATCGAGTGGAATAACGAGAACGAGGACGGTAAGAATCCGCAGCATGAGAGAAGATATGTACTCGACCAGTATGTACCGGGCTCCGCAGAGATCATGGTAATGAGAGATCAGATAATGTGTGAGACTCCGCAGGTTGCTGACTTCTTCGAGCGCATGACTTACCTTCCGCTCGCAGGCATTACACAGATGGTAGCACCTGGCGGATCCGGAATCGGAATGCATGTCATCCCTGTAGAGAAGGCTATTCCTGCAGAGTGCGAATCGCTCGACATCGAGCACATCTCATACTGGCTCAAGAAATATGAAGGCCAGATCGGCCTCGGCATCTGCTCCTGCCGTAAGCAGCAGACAGAGCGCGGCGAGGGTTCCGGAGACATCATGCAGTACTGGTGCATGGGACTCGGTGACTTCGCAGACTACTGCAAAGAGACCGGCATGGGCTATGACATCACATACGAAGAAGCTCTCGAAGTGCTCGAGAGAGCTGAAGACAAGGGATATGTACATCAGGTAACAAACATCGACGGCGCAAACAAGATCTTCGCTATCTGCAACTGCGCAGTTGGTGTCTGCAACGCCCTGAGAACATCGCAGCTCTTCAACACACCGAACCTTTCGGCTTCCGCATACCGCTCAGAGGTAGATGCTGAGAAGTGCGTAGCATGCGGCAAGTGCGTTGAGGTCTGCCCTGCAGGCGCTGTCAGACTCGGACAGAAGCTCTGCACAAAGCACGGCGATATCGAATATCCTAAGCAGGAGCTTCCGACCAACAACGTATGGCCTGAAGATAAGTGGAACTGGAACTACAAGAATGAGAACGGTGTCATCCAGACATGGCCTACAGGTACTGCACCTTGCAAGTCTGCATGCCCGCTCCATATCGCTATCCAGGGTTACATCGACATGGCTTCGAGAGGCGAGTACAGAGCAGCTCTCGAGCTCATCAAGAGAGATAACCCGTTCCCTGCAGTATGCGGCGCTATCTGCCACAAGTACTGCGAGCTCGAGTGCACAAGAGGCACAGTTGACGAAGCACTTGCTATCGACGATATCAAGGCATTCATCGCTGCAAAAGACCTCGAAGATGAGCACAAATACGTTCCGCCAATGGTTTCGACAACAAGAGAACCGTTCGACCAGAAGATCGGTATCGTAGGATCAGGCCCGGCAGGACTCAGCTGCGCATACTTCCTGGCTATCGAAGGCTACAAGCCTGTAGTATTCGAGAAGCAGGAGATGCCTGGCGGAATGATGACACTCGGAATCCCTAACTTCAGACTCGACAAGAAGGTAGTTAACGCTGAGATCGACATCCTCAAGGCCATGGGCGTTGAGATCAGATGCGGCGTAGAAGTAGGCAAGGACGTTACATTCCAGTCGCTGAGAGAAGAAGGCTTCAAGGGCTTCTTCGTAGGAACAGGTCTCCAGTCATGCGGCAAGCTGGGAATCCCTGGCGATGACGCTGAAGGGGTCATCGGCGGCGTAGACTATGTAAAGAGCGTAACACTCGGCAAGGCAAAGAAGCTCAGCGGTGACGTAGTGGTCATCGGCGGTGGAAACATCGGAGCCGACGTAGCACGTACGGCTATCCGTCAGGGCGCAAAGAGCGTACATCTGTACTGCCTCGAGAGCTATGACGAGATGCCGATGGGCGCAGAGGATCAGGAATTCCTCCAGAACGAAGGAATCGTTATCCATGACGGATGGGGCCAGACCGAAGTCGTTACAAAGGACGGCAAGGTTGCCGG
>JAFVPI010000069.1 GCA_017505405.1 Mogibacterium sp. | reverse complement strand
TTCCGGAACCGACCCTCAGTGCTGGGATAACGTGCAGCGGGTCTGCAGCTGCGAACGGGATAGCACCCTCTGTGATGAAGCTGAGTCCCATGACGATGTTTGCAGGTCCGGTCTTTCTTTCAGCTTCTGTGTATTTCTTCTTTGATACCATTGTGGAAATAGCGATCGCGATAGGCGGTACCATTCCGCCGACCATTACTGCAGCCATGATCATGTAGCCGATCTCATTCTGGTTTGCGAGCGCTGCTGTACCGAATACATATGCAGCCTTGTTGAGCGGGCCGCCCATGTCTGTAGCCATCATTGCGCCGAGGATCAGTCCCAGAACAACACTGGAGCCCGAGCTCATTCCCATGAGAACGTTGGAGATCCAAGCGTTAAGAGCACCTACAATAGGGTTGATCAGGCACATGAGCACACCTATTATTATTGTACCGAACAACGGGTAAATGAGTACCGGCTTGATTCCTTCCAATGACGCAGGAAGCTTTTCACAAACTTTCATCATTCCTTTAACGATGAATCCCGCTGCAAAGCCGGCAACAAGAGCGCCGAGGAATGCGGATGGGATGCCGCCGCCAGGAGAAGAGAATGTAGAACCTGATGCAGCGAGCGCACCTCCTACGAAACCGACTACCAGAGCAGGACGGTCAGCGATACTGCGTGCGATGAATCCTGCAAGGACAGGAAGCATGAAGCCGAACGCTGTGCCTCCGATAGACTTGAACCATGCAGCGACCGGAGTGTTGGAACCGAAGTTGCTCGGATCTATTGAATAGTCATCCAGAAGGAACGCTATTGCGATCATGATACCGCCGCCGATAACGAATGGAAGCATGTGTGAAACACCTTCCATAAGGCTCTTGTAAATAAACCTTCCTACGCTCTCGCCGCCGGCTGAATCGCTTTCTGCTGCTGCAGCGCCTGAGTGCTGATATACCGGAGCATCTCCTGCTATAGCGCGGTCAATAAGGCCTTCTGAGCGGTGGATAGCGTCAGCTGTTGAGGCCTTGATGAGCTTCTTTCCATTGAAACGTCCCAGATCAACGTTCTTGTCAGCTGCGATGATTACAACATCAGCATCCTTGATATCGTCTGCTGTGAGTACATTCTTGGCACCGCCTGATCCCTGAGTCTCGATCTTGACGCCAACGCCTTTTTTAGTTCCTGTCTGCTCAAGTGCTTCAGCTGCCATGTAGGTATGTGCAATACCTGTCGGGCATGCTGTAACGCCGACTACCTTTGTTCCTTTTGCAGGTGCCGCTGCGGCTGCTGCAGCTGATTCAGATGCTGCTGCCTCTTCCTTGCCGAAGCGGTCAGCTTCCTTGGCATCGATCAGGTCAAGGAATGCGTCAACTGTCTGAGCTGATACGAGCGACTGCGAGAAGTCAGCATCCATGAGCATAGTCATGAGGTTTGCAAGAACTTCGAGGTGTGTGTCTGCTGCGCCGGCAGGTGCTGCGATCATGAAGAACAGGTTGCTGTCTGTTCCGTCGATGCATCCGTAGTCAACGCCTTGCGGTACCGTCATCGCTACAAGACCAGGCTGCTTTGCAGCATCAGTCTTTGCGTGAGGTACAGCGATTCCCATGCCAACAGCAGTTGAGCCCTGAGCTTCTCTGGCCTCGATAGCCTTCTTATATCCTGCCTTGTCATTAAGGTTTCCAACCTTGTCATGAAGGCCTACCAGGATATCGATCGCGGCATCTTTGTCGGCCGGATGCTGATTCAGCAAGACTCCCTCTTTCTTAAGTAAATCAGTTATTTTCATATTGTTCCTTTCTGCGCTTTGCGCATTTTTTAGTTAAAGATAACCTCCATTACCTTCACACTTATATTCATTAACGAAACTCCGCGGTTTATGCCTACAGAGTCTCGTAAATGCTGTAGATAAGATCTCCTGTCGCGAGATCATCTGAGAAAGCGGTAGCGCTTCCTGCTGCGGTTCCCATGTTGAGAGCCACCTGATAGTCCTGAGTCTTCATGTATCCGGCAACAAATCCTGCTACCATGGAATCCCCGGCGCCTACAGAGTTCTTGACAGTTCCCTTAGGAACGCCAACGCGGAATCTCTGACCGTCTTCCGTGATCAGCATTGCGCCGTCCTTAGCCATTGAGATAAGAACATTCCTTGCTCCCATGTCCTGAAGCTTTCTGGCATACTCTTCGATCTCATCGTCTGTCTTGAGCACGACTCCGAACATCTCGCCAAGCTCATGATTGTTTGGCTTTATCAGGAACGGTTATATTTGAGGACTTTCAGGAGAAGATCCTTCGTAGCATCTACTACGAAAGTGACTCCTTTATCGTAAAGTCTCTCAAGAATGATTTCATAAACATTGCTAGGAAGTGAATTAGGGATGCTTCCTGCAAGGATAAGAACGTCATCCTTTTCAAGTTTGTCCAGCTTTGTCAGCAGTTCATTGAACGCCTCATCGCTGATCTTCGGTCCCTGGGCATTGATTTCGGTCTCTTCCTCGCCTTTGATCTTGACATTGATCCTGGAGATCCCTTCTTTAAGCATAATGAAATCTGCGATTATGCCTTTGCCGATCACGCTTTCGACGATCGCTTCGCCCGTAAAGCCCGCTGCAAATCCCAGAGCGGTATTTTCAATGCCGAGGTTTTTGAGGATCGTCGAAACGTTTATCCCCTTTCCTCCAAAGAAGCAGTCCTCGGAAGCTGCTCTGTTGGTCATGCCCGGGTCGAGCGGCTTATCCATTCTGACGATATAGTCGATTGCGGGATTAAATGTAACTGTGTAAATCATCTGAGCCTCCTTATTTGATATCTGCTTCTGTAACTTTGATCTTTACACTATCTGCAGCCTTTTCATCTGCAATAGTCCTTACCTTTCAGATGCTCTCTGGGCCGAAACTGTATGGAAGCAGCTCGTCGAGAGTATTCTCCTGATAGTCCTCAGGCGTCCTGGCTGAAAGGACTATCATCGTATCCTTATCTCCAAAGTCCCTCATTACCTGTCTGCAGGCACCGCACGGCACGCAGTATTCGCTGCACTCCCCGTTTGTGCCTCCGACTATTGCGACTGCGAGAAGCCTTCTCTCGCCCTCGGCTATGGCATGAAATATGGCATTTCTTTCTGCACAGATGGTCATGCCGAACGAAGCGCTCTCAACATTGACTCCCGTGTATATTTCGCCGGAGTCGAAAAGAGCTGCCGCTGCTACATTATAATGTGAATACGGTGCGTACGAATTCGGCAGTTTTTCCAAAGCCCTTTTGATGAGGAGCTTTTTCATTTCCCCATCTTTTCTGATATCTCCGTCGTACATCCGCGTGTCCCCCTGACACTAAAACTCAAATCTCGGGTGATCCTTGTCGACGATGCCGGTTGCCACTGTGCAGCTGCGTCCGGATTGAGCAAAGTAATTCGCAACAAGCTCGGTGAAATCCTTCATCGCCCGTTTGACTTCCTCGAGATTCAGATCCGAAAAACCGTCTATCGGATAAAGAACACCTGTAGTCTTTTCAGTCATCTTGCCGACTTCACTCTGCCTCCAGGTCCAGCGGCGCGTCCTTACCTCGTGGCCCGAGACATATACGACCTCACCCGGTTCAGGATTGTCAAACTCGTCTTCAGCAGCGCCGAACGGTCTGAACGTATCCTCCGCAACAGCAGGTCTGACCTCAAGTCCGGTATCCTCGCATCCTCTGCCCTTGCCGTCAGGACGGACAAATGTATACAGGTCGTGAGCGCCGATAGGAAGCTTATACTTCAGCGATATCGCGTTGCCCAGATCTACTGCGGGATTGATGGAAGGAAGGCCTTTGCCCTTAGCGAGGCGGTCCATAAGAGCCTCAGCGGCGCATGCGTATCTGTTAGGATTCATTCCAAGCGCGCGGAAAGCTTCTCTGTACGGCACTACGCAAGGATCGTTCTTCGCCTTATTGCCTGATTCGGCAAAGTACTGAATGACCTCATTCGAGTTATCCTCGAGCATCTTCTCTATAGCGGGATACTCTTTTGCATTATTGATTCCCGTAACTGCGACTACACCTACTACGAAGTTCGGAAGCTTATCGAATACTTCCTTGCTTACCTCATAGAACATATTCTCTTACCCTTTCCTTTTTTGTATAATTTTACATTTATAATAATAGTCTAAAACAAAAGAAGTGACAAGGCTTCTGCCTTGTCACCATCCGTTTTTCATGTTTTCTTTTAGTACTTGACTAGTACTGCGCCGATTTTATCAGCTCTGCATCATCTATGCGAGCGCTTCGTTCAGAGCCGACACGAGCTGGTCAGCATCAAGTCCGTGTACCTGTGCTGCAGCATCGATAGACTCACCCTGCGATGCCGGGCAGCCAATGCACATCATGCCGTTTGCAAAGAAAGTGCGGACCAGTTCAGGATGCTCGTTGATAACGTCTCCGATGATCATATCCTTTGTAATCATTTGTGCGGAACTCCTTTCGTCGATTTCTCTACATCGCATATACTACAACCGCCCCCAGGTGTTGTCAAGAAAAACCTATTTGTGCGATAGGATATTGTTAACAACCTTTATATCTTCTCTTTCCGCGTTACTGTAACATGCGGGAACGGTACGTTGATGCCGTATTTGTAGAATATCTTCAGGACTTCCTTGTTCATTACCCGTTTTACTGTATATATATCATCTTCTTTGCACTTCGCAGCGATAAGCACTGCTCCGAGGATCATCAGCAGAGCATTGACCGCTACTTTCGAAAAGAAGTATTTGTTGGCTTTCTTTCTTATTTCTTCAGTAACCGGTACATGATCTGCAGAATGATCATTCGCTGTTTTTCCGGCGCTACTGCCTCTTCATTCAGTTCTTCTCTGTAGTCATGAATATCATCCATAATGTTTCAATCACAGCGCTGCCTTGATGGCATCAAGGAACTCATCAAACTCCTCGAATGCAGGGTACTGCGGATAATCTTTTTTTATCTGCTCAGTGGATCGGAACAGGAATCCCGCCTTGCTGGCTTCTATCATCTCGAGGTCGTTATAGCTGTCTCCGGCAGCGATAGTGTCATAACCAATGGCCTGCAGACCTCTTACTGTAGTCAGCTTAGAGTGTTCGCAGCGCATTTTTATGTCTGCGATATAGCCCTCATCATCGATGACCAGCTCATTGCAGAAAATCGTAGGCCATCCCAGCTGTTCCATCAATGGCTGGGCGAACTGCGAAAATGTATCGCTGAGTATTATAACCTGAGTAATGCTGCGGAGCTCATCAAGAAACTCCTTTGCCCCCGGAAGCGGATGGATCTTTGCGATAGTGTTCTGCACATCCTTAAGCTTGAGACCGCGCTCCTTCAGAAGACTAATTCTCCATTTCATGAGCTTGTCGTAATCAGGCTCATCTCTTGTCGTTCTTCTTAGTTCAGGGATACCGCTCTCTTCGCTGAAAGCGATCCATATTTCAGGATAGATAACGCCTTCCATGTCCAGACATACTACGTTCATATTTTACTCCTTTTATCCTATCGGGAATCCGTAATACGGGTTCTCATAATAGTATTCGTTTTCTTCGGTCTGTTCAGCAGACTCCTTAGGCAGGCCGTATATCATGCCCTGGCATCTTCCGGACCCCGGGGTGATGAAAAGCGTCTCTGCCGCCCCAAACCGCCTTGCTATCATCGATGCGATCTCATTATCGATATCAAACGACAGCTCCTTCAGAACGGGATTGAGTATCAGTTCTGTCAGTACCACTTTTGCCGGATCCGCATGTTTTACGGCACAGATGGCATCTCCTCTGTTTACGGAATACAGTCCGCATCCGTTCATGGTTTCCGACTCTATCTGGCTGAGCATATCCGGGCTCGGCTCTATATGAGGCTGGCCCGCCAGGAACGCCTCTCTGTATCTGTTATATTTTTCTGCCGGCAAGGGCTGAAGGTCTATTTCAGCTCTGAACGGTGTAGGGTCAGCCCCTTCAATGTCCAGATCAAACTCGTCGAAGTCATCAAACTCATCAAAGTTGAATTCCGGTGACAACACAGCTCTTTCATCAATGAAGAAATGCGGTTCATAGCCGAATTGCCTGTAATAGGATATAAGTGATGGTTCAGCCGGGGATAATATGGAAATACCTCCCGCATCCGCCACCTTATCTCTGACAAGACATATAAGTCTTGCCGCCAGGCCCTGCCCGCGCATGTTTTTACGGGTGCAGATCGCATAGCTTACATAAACCGGCCGCTCAGCGTAAGTGCCGCAGAGGTGGCAGGTGAGCGCCGAGCACACCATTCCGCCTTCATCGGTCACCACATAACCTGAAATAACATCGCTGAAATTGTCATAAAAAGCATCGACATAGGCAGCTGTGTCATCGAAGACTTCACACCACAGATCGCGAAGTCCCTCGTATTCAGCAGATCCATATTCCGCTTTTTTGATTCTGAATTCCTTTTTATCCATTATTTCTCAATGGCGAAATACTTCATAAGCAGTATGTCGGGATGATAGCTGAGTTTGGCCTTGCGCAGTCCCTCTATACCCATGTCTTCTTCACGGTTGAAAGCTGCTATCCCGGGATATTCCGCCCTTACCAGCCTTGCGAACTCGCGGTTCACCATTGTGTATGCTCCTTCAACACCAGGCAAAGCTTTCTCAAAATGAGTGTCAAAGACCTCGTTGTCGAGCTTTGTACCGGCCGTGAATGCCACAGGCTCCCCATTCTGATAGAGCATGCCCCCGAGGAAGCCCAGCTCTTTATAGTGCTCAAACATCTCTTCGATCGCTCCTGCTTCGTCGACCAGATCAGGATCGTTTTTCTCCTTATAGAACTCGTCCACAAATGCTTTCGCTTCTTCTATTGATGAAAGCTTGCCGCAGGAGCCGCTTTCACATGATGTGAATACTCCGCACGAATCTGCTGCTATCTTATGGAACTCCCACGCCCCGTTACGCTCAAAGTGCTTTATGTGATTGCGCTTCGAGGAGAGGTGCCTGCCCGGAAGATCACAGAGTTTTTCCGAAGTATAAATATAGTCTGCGTTATCGCGGTCCTCGCTTATCTCGAACCTGTCGCCATAAAGCGGCAGAAACTCTTCGAGTGTTTTGTCTGTAAGACCTCTTATGCGGAGCTTATTGCCGGTTGAATGGGCTTCTTCAAACAGAAGCTCTATAGAATTCCTTATCTCTCCGGCCCCTTTCGGGTAGGCGTAAACATTCCACTGAGGCATGCCCACCAGCAGACGGTCATCACAGAACGCTATCTTAGGCCTGTAGGCCTTGCGCCATATATAAAGATTTGCAAAACCGTAATCCGCACCGTGACAGCCGCTCGCGCAGATCTTATCCTCTATGCGGGCTTTGTCTTCAAGCGTTATATCTCTCCAGTCGATCATATAGCTCCTTATTCGGCCTTTTCAGCCTCTTTCACTTCAGCCTTTGGCATTTCTTTTGCCTCTGCCTTTGGAGTTTCAGTTGTCACGGCCTTCGGAGCTTCTTTTGTCTCTGCTTTTGGAGCTTCTTTTGCCTCGGCTTTAGGAGCCTCTTTTGTATCTGTCTTCTGGGCTTCTTTTGCCTCGGCTTTCGGCTTGTCAGCAGCAGGCTTTTTACTGCTTCTCTTGCGGCTGCTCCCGCTATTTGACTTTGTTCCGTCGGTCTTCTTTCCGCTCTCGCCGGCCTGCTTGCTCTTGCTTCCGCCCTTTTTTGCACCGGCTGCTTTCACAGAACCGGACTCTTTTGCCTCAGCTTTAGGAGCCTCTTCCTTTTCAGCCTTAGGCTTGTCAGCAGCAGGTTTTTTGCTGCTTCTCTTGCGGCTGCTTCCGCTGTTTGCCTTTGCGCTTTCAGATTTCTTGTTTTCTCCTGCAGCCTCGCTCCTGGCGCCCTGATTCTTCTGATTATTCTGGTTCTGCTTATTTTCACCCGTCTTTTTCTGGGTGCTGCCTGTCTTTTTGCGCGGAGCCTTTTTCACAGCATCCTTATTGAGCTCTTCATCCAGACTTCTGACGAAGTCCTCCTCAACGGACATTTCCGACGAAACAACGGGCTCGGCTTTTGCCGCAGCTGCCTCTTCGGCTGCAGCCGCTTTCTTTGCAGCTCTTTCCTCCTGCTTCGCGATCCTTGCCTCCTGCTTTGCAGCCCTTGCCTGCTCCAGTTCTTCATCGCTGATGTAGTAAGCAGGATTGTTCTTTCTTACTTCATCAAGGATGTAACCAAACAGGAAAAATGTGGCTGCGTTGATGACCGGTCCCATTACGGACTGAATGATGTATGAGAAGTATTCAGCCGGCTGCGCCTTCATGTCGTACTGCGCATAATACTGATTGATCTGGCTGGCAGTATTGCCGATCAGATAAACTATATAGAACAGTATCAGAAGTGCGAATACATAGCATGCTATCGACACTGCTGATCTTCTGTATTTCTTGCCATTATCGTTCATTAAAAAATCCTCTTTCCTAATATAAATTATATAACCGCTATATTAGCAAAAAAACGGTTATTTTTCAACTGAAGAGCAGACAGAAGTCCTTCTAAAGTCTCCAGTCCACCGGCCTGATGCCGTTGTCTTCAAGGAAGTAGTTGCAGCGTGAAAAATAGCTGCCTCCGAAAAAACCGCGGTACGCTGACAGCGGACTCGGATGCGGAGCCGTGATGATCAGATGCCTCATCCCTTTTTCTCCCTGTGCCTGCCGGATGATGCCTTGTTTAGCGCCTGCATTTGAGCCCCAGAGCACGAACACCATCGGGGTCTCCCTCGATGCCAGAAGTTCGATCACCCTGTCAGTGAAGCGCTCCCATCCTCTGCCGCGATGCGAGCCTGCCTGATGAGCGCGCACGGTAAGCACGGTATTTAAGAGCAGAACTCCCTGCCGCGCCCACGGGTCCAGAACGCCGCGTGCACTGTCGGGACCGTCCGGCTTATCAGCGATCGTTATGCCCAGATCGTCATTGAGCTCCTTTAGTATGTTTACCAGCGAAGGCGGGAACGCAGTCCCCTCGCGCACACTGAAAGCGAGCCCGTGTGCCTGTCCCGGCTCATGATAGGGATCCTGCCCGAGTATCACGACTTTGACATCGTCGTAATCCGTGAGCCTGAGCGCATTATAAATGTCCTCTGCAGGCGGATACACAGTCTCTTCTCTGTATTCTTCAATAAGAAACGAGCGTAACTCCTGATAATACGGCTTCAGCCATTCGTCAGCGAGCAGCTCGTCCCATTTATTACCTATTATCTTTTTCACTTTCTTTTCTCCGGATCCCGGGTCCGGCTGTCAATAGTTCCGTGTTTTTCTTCTATCCTGAGAATTATCCTGTACACTGCGGCAGCAACTATCATGCCCAGCAGAAGCCCGCACACAACATCCGAGGGATAGTGCATGCCCAGATAGAGCCTTGAAACGCCGATCAGCACCCCCAGCACGACCAGCGCCATGCTGAGCCTGTGCATCACGCACGGTGAAAGGCCGTCTCCCTTCCAGCCCAGGCATTTCACCCCATCATAGCTTCTGCCGTCACTCGTCCTTACAGGCCTGGTTGCCAGAAACATGGCCCATGCCGGCCCCATGGCATTTGCCGAATGCCCGCTCGGGAATGAAGCATCACCCGGGGGCGGCAGCATGACATCGACCATCTGGAATGTCACCCATGGCCTTATCCTGTCGACTGCCGGCTTGAGAATAAGGTTGCAGGCGATAAAAGTGAACAGCAGCGAGACGGCGCAGATGATCCCGAGTCTTCTTGTCTTTCTGTACAGGATCATCACCAGACACAGAGTAATCCAGAATATCCCGCCTTCGCCCAGCAGTGTGATCACCTTCATGATCGGAGTAAGCCAATCGGCATTCAGCGCGTGCTGGATGCCGATCAGCAAATTACCATCAAACTGTGTAAAAGAATCCATTTACCCTCTTTACTTGCACATGCCTTCCGGGTAGTTGATATATACCTTCGGTATTCTGAGGTCGAAGCAGCATGTGATCTCGTAGTTGATCGTTCCGTTGATCGCGGCCAGATCATCAGCGCTGATCTCCTGATCTCCCTGCTTACCGAGGATGACTACCTCATCTCCGAGCTTTACATCAGGCACTGCGCTTACGTCTACCATGCACTGATCCATGCAGATGTTTCCGACTACCGGGCATTTGATGCCACCGACAAGTACGTGGATCTTGCCGCTGTTGAGTCTGGAATAGCCATCAGCATATCCGAGTCCGATAGTTGCGATTTTTGTCTCTGTGTTTGAGGAAGTAAACTTACGCCCATAGCTGACTGAAGTTCCGACAGGTACGGTTTTAAGATTCACGATCTCTGCTTTTACACTCATGACCGGCTTCAGGTCGAGCACTTTACCCTTGAGGTATCCCGATGGAGCGAGTCCGTAGAGTATGATTCCAGGACGGCAGGCATCGAAGTGGATCTCAGGATATACCATGATGGAAGCTGAGTTCGCGCAGATCTTCTTAGGTTTGAATCCCGCGGCATTCAGCTTATCTATGAACGCCTTGTAGTTTTTGATCTGCAATTTGGTGTACTCTCTCTGCTCCTCGTCTGCCGTTGAGAAGTGGGTGATAACACCGGCGATATTAATGCCCGGCAGTTCAGCAAACTTCTTGTACTGCTCTACAGCATAGTCACGCTCTTCCTCAGTGAACACTCTGAAGCCGACTCTGCCCATACCTGTATCAAGGCCGAAGAGAACTCTTACCGGCTCAGCTCCCTGAGCCATTACCTCGTCGCTCAGAGCCTTGACATAATCGTAGTGCATGACTCCCGGGATAAGATCATACTCTACCACGGTGTCAACACATTCTATAGGAGTCAGTCCCAGGATCACGATGTTGCCGTCGATGCCGTCCTCACGAAGATTGATAGCTTCCTCGAGGGTAGCTACGGCAAAACTATCCACTCCGTTATACTTGAGCACCTTTGCGCACTCTGTAGCGCCGTGTCCGTAACCGTTTGCCTTGATGACTCCGATCATCTTAGGGCACTTCATCTGTGCCTTGATCTGCTTAACATTGTGGTCAAAAGCTGACATATCGATCTCGGCCCAGACCTGTCTTAACGTCTCCTTATACATAATACTTCTCCTTACATAAAACTGCAGTTTATAAGGTCAATAAAATTTTACTACTCAGCAATTGTCATATCAAGATTTTGCGGCTATTCAGATGCTTCTTCATTTGATGAATACTCAGGCCTGTCGATCCGTCCGGCAGACTTCAGCGCCGTGGTTACGTGAGCTGCTGCTTTTTTATATTGTCCTGCCTTGATATATCATGTGAACTGTGTTATCATACTCGCGCACGCAGTTGAATAGTGCATATTGATTCGTCTCTGTAGCTCAGGGGATAGAGCAACGGTTTCCTAAACCGTGTGCCGGAGGTTCGAATCCTCTCAGGGACACCACAACTGACCTATTCGAACTTTTACTTCTATCGCGGCGGATTCGCCGTAAGAGTACAGATGAATAAGGTAAATTGAAAAACGGCAATGTTGCCGTTTTTTGCTTCTCATTATTTAATAGCTCCGTATTTTACTAAACGGATACAACCTTACCACTACTTTCCCTTTGATATCGCTTCTGCTTATAAAACCAACTTCACTGCTTCTGGAATCGGTACTGTTGCATCGGTTATCTCCTAGCACATAATAGCAGCCATCTGGAACGATTACGCTGTTTCCGTCTTCCGGAATATCTACAGCAGGTGTGATTCCGTCCTTTATATATTCTTCGTTGTAATTCTGATCATTTAGATAAAGGTTGTTGTTCCTGATGGCTATTTTATCGCCAGGCACACCAATAACACGTTTGACTATAAGTTTGTGCTTCCCGGATTCATAATCTGTAAGTGCGCTTTTCACAATTACGATGTCGCCTTTTTCGGGATCATGCTTGCTATAAGCTTTCCTTGCCATAATCAAATAGTCCCCATTATGAAGTGTATTCTCCATGGACTCTCCGTTAACTATCGTAGGTCTTATGAAGAAAAGAATCGCTGCAGCCAAAACTGTTGCGATAACCATATCCACAAGCATATTCTTTAATACAGAGTTTTTGCTGTTGCTCATTACTTTAAAATCATGATAATCACGCATTATTAAAAGCGGAAGTTACAAATTGCAATCACTAAACTTACAGCTGAGGCAACTATTCCTTCATATGCGTATCGATCTTTTCTTTTATATATTCCCAAGGTCAAGCCTATTACTCCAACCACTGCTGCTATAACTTCTGAAATTCTAAATGTGAATGATCCCAACGAGTTAATCCCCAGTTGATATAACATAATATCACCTATGTATTGCTTTATCAATTATCAATTCGATACGCCAAATTAAAGAGAATGGAAGCTATCAAAAACTTCATTTTTGTGCTGATCTGTGCAAAAGCGCACCAGCATATATCCTATCGCACCTCCAATCGTATTGCAGATGACATCATTAACATCCATTATAGGCGTCATATCCTCAGCTATACAAAGAATAGCCTCCAGCCCCTGAATCAATTCGATCCCGATCGACATGACAAATGAGATCAAAACGCTCCCCTTTAATGACTTCACCATATGTACATTACCTAAATGTCCAAAAATAGTTACAGGCATGAACAGAAGTATGTTTTCACAGTACGATATTAGTGCCGCTCTGTTTGTAAAAGCCTTAAGCAAATTCAAAACATTTAGGTTATATTCAAAACCATAAGGTATTTCTCCTGGTACTCTTATTGGCAAAATAGTAAACGAAACAATAATACATATGTAAAATGCAAATAATCCCGTCCAGAATACTTCTTTGCGCCCTTTCATAATTACGTTACTTCTATTGTCAATACATAAATATGATAAGCAGATAATCGGTATTATCAGTATAGATATCAGTAGAAACAGACCAGATGTTATTACAATCGTCATTTTCCAGAAAAAACGCCTCCCAACTTTTTATCAATTTGTCGCTATCGATACTGTTAAGCTGATTTGTTCACCTTTACTTGTTTCCTCACCCGGCTGCGGATCCTGACTGGTGATGACTTTTTTACCAGAATCATCGCCCTCGATGTATTCTATATTTCCGACTTCCAGCCCTCTCCCTTTGATTGCGCTCTTGGCATCTTCCAATTCCATGCCTATTACATTCGGCACCAGCGACGCTGATGATTCATCTTGATCTGTTTCTGTGGCTGTGCCAGAACAAGACGATCCAATCAAAAGCACTATTACGGCAATCATTATCAACAAAGATTTTCTCATTATTTAAAGCTCCTTCCGTTTTCTCCGACCAATGGTCTCTATCTATATAAATCCCTCTCTGTCTTGAAATGTGACATGTTTTGATAATTCTTTTTTGCGCGCTATAATGGAATCACTATTTCACAGGAGGAATCGATGATTTCATTTCTGGTTTCAGTTGTAAAAGATTTTGCAGAAATCGTATCTGATAAATATAAGGCGATGATGATGAAGCTCTCGCTTCAGATAACCGGCAGCAGAGAGGACGCCGAAGAGGCAGTTCAGGATGCCCTGCTATCCGTTCACAGGAATCAGCGGAAAATAACGGATCTCAATTCTGCGGATGCGAGAAACTATATATACACAGTCACTAAGAATGCCGCCTTAAAAATACGCAAGCAGCAGGCAAAACATGACTCTGATGTCACATTTTCTGATGTAGAGGGATTTATTAATATAGAAGGGCAGCCGGATATTGATGCATTCAAAGATGAATATGGCTTCTCCGAAGAAGTCGCCGATGCCCTTAAACAACTCAGCAATGAAGACCGTGATCTCATATGTTATTTCTATGGTGCAGGCTACAATTACAAAGAAATATCTGAACTTATGGGCATCAATCCCCAAACACTAAGAAAACGCATGGAACGGATAAAGACAAAACTTGCAGAGATTCTAAGCAAGGAGAAAGTGTGAATGTCAAAGGAAATAGCTGAAGCAGAGAAGATACTAACTGAATATGGTCGCAGAATGTTTGTTTCGCACGCCCGCTATTTTAGTTCCGATATCGATGTCATTCATGAAAATACATATGTACCCATTCACGCTCGTCCTACAAAACGCGTTGCAAAGCGGGCGTTAATACTGAGCGCGACGATGATCCTCATTATGTCGCTGACTGTTGTTGTTTGCTCCGCTTTAGGTCTTCAAATCTTCAACTATAAATTTGACATAAAAGACGGCTTCATTGTTATAACAAGTCTTGATGAGGAAAACGGCACCTGCTTCTATCGTCCTGAATATATTGCCGACCATTACAGCTACAGTGATACAGTGAATCTTAATGATTCAATTGTTTTCTACACATATACACATGACGATGACGATCGGGAATACACAATAGAGGAAAGCATAAATAAAGACGGCATAGTATATCAAGACAACGAAGGCTATGACATCAGCAAAGAAATATATAGCGAGTATGAACTCATTGTCTTCCGTGATCAGACCAGTCCTCTTATTGTTGTATACATGGAGAAAAATGGAACATACATTGCCATAACCGGCGAGCTATCCATGGATCAGATCCATTCAATCATCGACAGTTTGGTTGTTGACGAAAGTATTTGATTCGCGTTCTCTCATACAAAAGTACCGGGGATTGTTTGTCCCCGGTACTTTTCATCATGACAAGCCTAAGTTAACTATCTTGCTCCTCTGTCATTTCGCAGTTCTTTTACTGGATCTTTTGTCCTAAGGCCAACCCTTTCAATTGCGTACAGCATCAGTTTTTCAAGCGTTTTTCCCCAGGCTTCTGCCCAAGTCTCTCTTCCCTGTTTGTTCAGAAGGCTGCACATCTCCGCAACTATCGTTATTGCTCTTACAAGTATGCTGTTGTATTTTCCGGGATCGCTTTTGCCGCTTGCTTCTTTGATCGATTTTGCTGCCGGCTTGGATATCAGTTCCCTCTTTACCGTTATCAGGCTCTCTTTGGGTGCCCCATTACGGTATGCTGTCCATATCTTCCTGTTCCACTCATCCTTTAGTCTGTTGGTCTCTTCTATAAATTCAGCTTTAGGATTGTTCTTGCCGATCTTCTTGGTCGGCAGAAATGGGCTATTCTTTGGGAATACCTGCATCTGATTTGGCTCAGACAGCTGCCTGTTCATGAGATCTGTGAAGAAAACTTTTACATCTTCTGTGAATGTTTTCTGCTTGAATAGCGGATTCTTTTTATCGAATAGATGCTCTTCATACACTTCACCTTTGGATATCATGCTGTAGCCAGGAAGCAGTTCTCCATCGGCAGTCGCTTCCTTTTTTGTCCTTACATGCCTGCCTTCAGAATCAAAATACATGTTACGCGTCGCTATCTTTCTCACCGGTTCATCCAGCTGCTGCCGCTCCGAATAGATCAGATGGATGTGATAATTTGTCTTCCTCTTATTATGGTGGAGAGCTGCGATGCACTCAGCGCCATACTCTTTTCGGTAGGATTCAACGAAGTATCTGAGCAATTCATCCGGATCATATAAGGTCATTTCTTTCGGCAAAGCTATTATCAGTTCCCTGGCCTCGATGCAGTTCCCACTCGTTCCGCTGCGCCTGAAATCCGACTGATTCTCTTTCGCAAGATCCCTCCAGTACTTCCTCGGCACTGTTTCATAGACCGCATACAGGTTCTCCTGTTTCTTCTCATCGCTGATATATCTGATCCTGCCGACTACATTTGTCAGCTTTTCGTGCTGTATAAATGTCACATTTTTTATAAGCGTCACCCCCTTTTCCTGAGCGCTTTTTATTTATTGGTACCGCCCCGCGAGGCGAAATACACAGAGTACGAACCGCAAGGTTTGTGCGATGGGTGTATTTCGCTCTCAGTCGGCGAGGCCTATGCCAAGATGGCAAGATAGCAACATGGCAAAGTTGCAATTGTTATGAAGAAGATGGTAGGTAGGCCACACTCTTTGCAAGATTACCGCCTTACCATCTTGCCACCTTCTTCTTTGATATCAGACAGCATATCCTGTGAACCATCTGTCTGCTTCTTTATGGGATTTAATCCCAAGATCCTTCATGGCATTGCGTAATGTCTTCTCAGCTATCTTTTGCTCCTTCGCTTTCTCCATCAGCAATGTGCTTGGGATATACTCTCCGGGAGCAGGAAGCTCTGCCGCAAGAAACTCCTTCGCTTCGATTGTCTTCTGTCCTTTAACACCTGTGCCCTGCAGCAATTCTTCAGCAGTGATACTGTAGCTGCCTTCCCACTCGAAGCCTCGCTCCTTGCTAAGACGGAATGCCACAGGCTCCGGCGGATAAGTAAGGGAACACTTAGTAGATGCGAGCACTCTCACATCCTTGTCGCGCGGTAGCTCTGCGCACAGGATCACGCTGCGGGCTGCAGCAGTGAAATCCATTGAGCCAAGACCTCTGTACTCAGCTTTTGAAGTTTCCTTCTTGTTCAGGTGCCCGACCAGCACCATGCCGCATCTATTCTCTGCAGCGATATCTCCAAGATGTTTAAGTCTAGGCCTGACTTCATTTGCTCTGTGCATATCGACCTTTTCTCCAAGATATGCCTGGATCGGATCAAGGACCACCAAGCCGGCTTCTGTCTCCCTGATTGCCCAGACCAGTCTCTCGTCTGTCATGCTAAGCATCTCCTCTCTCTCATCAATGACCGAGACTCTTCTGCAGTCTGCCCCGGCAGCAACGAGTCTTGGCTTGATAGTATCGGCGAGTCCGTCTTCTGCAGTCTGATATATGACATTGATGGGCTCTCTGATCATTGGACTTCCCGGCGGCTCCAGCAAACCTCTGCCTGTTGTGAAGGCTGCAATCAGGTTGAGCATAGCCATTGTTTTGCCCTTGCCCGGATCCCCCTGAAGAATTGTCAGCTTCCCTACTGGTATAAACCCTTCCCAGAGCCATTCGATCTCTTCTGCTTCTATGTCGTCCATATTAATAAGTTTGTAATTGTTTTCTGCCATTCAGTACCCTCCATATAATCATTCCTACCTTTTCCACACCCCTATTCAAAACTGCTATCTCAGGGGGTGTTTTTTCGAAAAACCTGCTAGCTATCTCGCTTTTTTCATTCTCATTTTTCCTTATCGACGTTAGCATCCTTTATTGGACGTTTTCCCATCCTGTACGGCCAAAGCGGGCACCATTCGATTGGGCACAGCCTCACTTCTTTCTTTTCGCCGCAGCTGCAGTCGATGCATTTAGCTCTGATTGCTTTCATAGGTGTTATCTTCGTCACTCTCATCCTCCTTTCCCTATTGCTCGCCACCAGATTCATACCAGTAGTTCTATGCCTCTTGCTGTTCAGAAGTGTTGCTGCTCTCACTACCTCTGCAAAGCTCTGCGATTATGTCATACCATTTGTCACATCCTGCTTGCATCTCATACAGCTCCGGCATTATCACTCTGACAATTTGCTTGATCTGTCTTTCGCTTAGCTCCATAAAACCTCCTTTCGGTCCTTCTAAAGTGATAACTTGTATCGTTATTGGAAGGCGTTAGCCTCTCCATGTATTTCTGTTTTTATACAGTCGTTTTTGGGAAGTAGATTATTATATAACTTTTTCTGACATAGTCAAGCGCTAAAATAATCTTTTTTGCTATATTTTTATTGTATATGTTTCGATAATATGATACAATCCTTCCAGAAAGAGAGGTGACTAACATGTCAATAGGCGAAAGGATACGTTTTTTCAGGCGGCGCAAGGGTTTGACACAGGCAGAACTCGGAGAGGCTATGGGGTTTGCCGGGAAATCGACAAATGTCAGAGTGGCTCAGTATGAATGGAATAGACGTGAACCGAAGAGAGATGTAATAGAGCAATTCGCAGAAATCTTTGATGTTGCACCGGAAGCTATTCAGAGCCCGGAAATCGATACAAAGATTGGCTTTATGCACACCCTTTTTCAGATGGAAGACCTATACGGACTAACTGTTACTGTCCTGGACGGATATATATGCTTAAAGCAGGATATCAACCATCCGAAGTACAACAAGGAAGTAGCTGACGACCTCCGTGCATGGTATGTCATGAAGAACAAGCTTACGACAGGCAGCATATCCAAGGATGATTATGATGAGTGGAGATATAAATATCCTATGCTCAGAGAGGATGCGGGAAG
>JAFVPI010000068.1 GCA_017505405.1 Mogibacterium sp. | reverse complement strand
TCAATGCAGTACGGATGACTTTGCGTCCGAAATAGTCATCCGTGATCAGATCTCCGTCCCGGATAGCAAATGCCGTAAGGCTCTCCACCCTCCCATCACGGATCCTTTGCGCTACAGCACCTCGTTTGACGCCGTATACCGAGGCCAGATTGGATTCAATATCTTCTATTTCTATCCTGTACCCGTGGAGTTTTATCTGGTTGTCTATTCTGCCGTCGCAGTACAGATTACCATCTTCATCAAAATGCCCCTTATCACCTGTCCTGTAAGCGCGGGAGCCGTCTGAACCTACTATATGACGGCCTCCCGCACTCTCACAGGCGCTGAGAGGGTAAATGAAGAAAAAGGCTTTTGAAGTAAGTATTGGTTCTTTGTAATACCCGGGACTTACAGTATTACCAATAATAATGATTTCTGAAGTCTCAGGATCCAGTTCTATTGATGTGCCGGGCTTTGCCTTGCCAACAGGCAGCGGAGCAGTCCCCGACGCCATTTCTTCCGTTATCCGGATCTGCGTAACGCACACTGTCGATTCAGTCGGTCCGTATGTGTTTACCACCTTTGATTCCGGGAAGCGTTTTATGAGACTGTGAGCGGTCTCACACGGAAGAACTTCTCCGCAAAATAGAAATGCTTTTACTTCCGGCAGAAAAGCCGCATCAAAGCGTTCCTCTGCGAGACAGATGTCTGCAAACGACGGAGTCGAGACCCAGTAGTTTATTCCCTGTCCTGACAGATAATCCATAAGTCTGTAACTGTCTTTCTGCAACAGCCTGTCTACAGACACGACTGTACCTCCTGTCGCAAGACTCAGATACAGATCCATCACTGAAAGATCAAATGAATATGGGGCCTGATTCATGAAGACGGCTCGCTCTTCAATGCCGCCTGCAAGAGACATCGCCCAATCCAGATAGTTATTAAGATCGTTAGCTGTTATCCTGACTCCTTTCGGCTTACCTGTAGTTCCGGATGTGAAGATGATATAGAAATCATCTTCTCCTGAGCACGGATTCAGCGCAGCAGTTATATTTCTGCTTTGTGTCAGTTCCCTGATAGTTTCATACCCTATGAGCCATCTGCTGCCTGTAAACATTTCGCGTTTTTCTATTTCAGATGCTGCAGATGTCTTTTCCGCCATGATCACCAGCGGCTTCCCTATCTTCTCGGAAATCTGAGCGATCCTTTGCGCAGGTGTGTTAATATCGATCGGACAGTATGCTCTGCCGCTCCTGACACATGCAATGAAACAGACTATCATCATAGGGTCCTTGTGACCGTAAACTATGACAGGATCTCTGCTGTCACACATAAGGTTTTCTATCTCTGAAGCAAGCCTGCCGGATCTCTCCCACAGTTCTCCATATGATATCTCACCATTCCTTGACCTGAAAGCCGTTCTTTCGCTTTGGGCGATTGCATATTCTTCAATCTTTCTCAATATATCCATATTGTTTTTGTCCTGTATCTTTTTTATCCGTGCTTATTTATCGGCAAGAGAAATATTCTCTACAGAGCTGCTGTCATTTTCAGTAATAAACTTTGATACTAGAGAAACTTATTTCCATGTTTTGAGTTCACCTATGTAATCGCCATTCACGTATATATATGGGCTGGCTTCTCCTTCGCTGCCATAGTATTCTTCCCTGCCTGCCAGTAACTTGAAGAGCTGATCTGTATCGCTTACAAGTATTGCCTGATACGGCTGCTCGAACGCCAGCTTCTCTACGTAAAGATAAATATCTTCAGCTTGCTTTATGAGTACTCCCGTGTGACCTGTAAATGTTTGATTGAAATCGGGATCATATATAACAATACTGACAAGTGAGGTATTCTCATTGCTGATCCTGAAGCCGTAATCGCTCCACATGTTGCCGAATACTTCAGAAGGATCTTCATTTTCGCCGGGCGTCCTGTCGCCGAACAGCGTCGTGAACAAATCGAGATCCTTTCGGATCACCTCATATCTGTCTGCATTTTCCCGGAAGTCTTGTAGTTGCTGTAATAATTTACGATTTTGGCGGCTCGTTCCTCAAATGCCTTTTTGTCAGCCACTGTCCACCAGTCCTCAAGGTCGCCGTTCTCATTATATTTACTTCCAAGATCATCAAAGGCGTGCGTGATCTCATGCCCGATAATATCTCCGATCCTCACTTTCAATATATTTCAGTGATGCCTGATAAAGTAAGGATACTGTTTTCTCACGTTGCCTTCTTACATGAACAAGCCACGAAGTTGCAACAATCCTGCCACAGATTTTCCCATCTTCATATGATAATAACAAACTCAGTCCTGTTATCCCGGGCGGCTGCACTTATCTCACCGCCATGCAGATTGACATATTCCTGCGCCAGTGCCATGCCGAGTCCCGTCTGCCCCTTGTCACCTTTATAAAAACGATCAAAGATGTGCGCAATCTCTTCATCAGATATCGGCACGCCGTCATTGATAAACCGGATAATGATCTTATCCTGCTTTTCGATCCGGACAGAGATTTCCCGCTCTGCATAGCGCAGGGCGTTCGTCAGGATATTGGAAAACGTAGAGAATATCATCCTCTCATCGCACTCCATAAACAACGGTTCCGCTGCCTCTATATTTACCTGAATGCCCCTTTTATCTGCCTCCGGGAGAATAATTCCCGCAGCATCATATAATATCTCGCGTACGTCATTCATTGTCACTTCCATGTGAACAGCCCCGCTGTCCAGTTTTGACAGATCGAGAATACTTCCAATCAGAGCCGACATGCGTTCTGTTTCTTTTTCTATCACATCATAGGCCTTTTCCGGTTCCACATAGCCGGAACGTATCCCGTCTACATTACCGCGGATCGCCATGAGCGGCGTTTTAAGTTCATGAGACGCATTGGCAAAGAAGTTCCGCATGCCGTTATCCTTCTTCTCCAGAAGTATCAGCAGCCTCCTGCTGATAAAGAAGAGTAACAGTACCGACAATGCCGCCCCGAGAGCCATGATGACCAGCGACGAATGCAGCGCATGTACAGAATAGCTGACATCCGTATACAGAATAAGTCTTTCATCTTCTGAAATGAATTCATCACCCCTTCTGGCAGCATTGATCGGCGTGAAGTACATATAATGTCCGTTTCCGGTAAAGCTATAAATGTTTCCGGACATATACTGACTGCGGTTCTCATTGTAGTGATTCAGCAGATCTGTTTCGGCTTCGTTCAGGATCCCCTCTGCCAGCTCTTCTGTATAAAATTCATATGCCGGGGGAAGCGTACGATCCTCATATGCTTCATTCACCATTGTCTGACGGATAGATTTTTCGGCGCGGATCCTGATCTCCTGACTTTCGGACAGCCAGAAAACAGCCAGAAGGATCATGATGACAGCAACCAGTGCTGTCATCATGAGCATGACTGCTTTTCTGTTAGTAAGAGTTTCGTTTTTTCCGGCACTTTTCATCAACGATCACCACGTTTTGTCAGCTTAAAGCCATATCCCCATACTGTCTGCACATAAATATCCGCTCCTGCTGCGGTCATTTTCCGCCGCAGCCTGCGATTCGTTTCATCCGCAACACGCGACTCGATATCATGATTGATATCCCAGATCGTCTCAAGCACGACCTCCTTGCTGACCGCTTCTTCAAAGTGTTCCATCATATAGATGAGGAATTTCAGTTCTGTTGGTGTGAGGGAAAGCGGCCTGTCATTTACCGCCAGTTCATGTTTCACATAGGAATAGCGTACATTGCCGCAAATGAGATCTGTTTTCTTATCTGTGGATCTGTCCTCATTTTCAAAGCGTATGCGGCGCATAAGAGCGTTAATTTTAGCGGACAGCATGATCGGCTTGAATGGCTTTGTCAGGTAATCATCACTACCCAGAGCCAGGCCGTTGTAGTAGTCGGCATCTGTGTCCTTCGCTGTAAGCAGGATCACAGGCACCTTTGAAATACCTCTGATCTTTTGCAGAATCCCGATTCCGTCCGTTCCCGGCATCATAATATCAAGGATAACAAGATCGCATTCTTTTTCCTGAAACGCCTTAAAGAGAAGGTCGCCGTTTTCAAAGGTCGTGACCTCATGCCCCTCACTTATAAGAAAAGATGAAACTACATCCCTTATTTCCTGTTCGTCATCTGCATAATATATGAAAGCCATCAATCCACCTTCTTTACTGCCACATTTCTTGTGAGCATATCCGTTTCAAATCTGCTGCTGATCGCATCCACAGGGCAGACCGCTTTGCATTTCCCGCAGCGGATGCATTCCGGGCTGTTGATATGCTCCGTTACCTTCACCGCCATCGGACATACATTCTCACAACTTTTGCAGTCTACACATTTTGATTTGTCCAGATCCATCCGAAACAGACTGAACCGGTTGAACAACGAATAGAAGGCACCGAGCGGGCACAGGTATCTGCAGAAGAACCTTGGGACAAACACAGATCCAAGGATCACCAGAATCAGGATACCCAGCTTCCAGTTCCACAAAGCTCCGGCCGTTTTGCGCAGACTTTCGTTCATCAGAAGGTGCGGAATTCCTCCCTCCAGCGTTCCTGCCGGGCAGATGTACTTGCAGAAATAGGGAGGCGCTATGCCGAACTGGTTTACTGCAAGCATCGGGAGCAGGATCACCAATACTGCAAGGATCACATATTTCAGGTATCTGAGAGGCTTATCGATCTTTTCGGGCACATGCAGCTTTCTTGCCGGAATCCTGCCAAGCAGATCCTGCACCAGTCCGAAGGGGCACAGAAATCCGCAGATGAGCCTTCCGAATAATACACCAAACAGCATCAAAGTGCCGAGGACATAAAAGGATATATTATGTTTTGCCCCGCCCTCGACTGCCTGCAGGGAGCCGATCGGGCAGGCACCAAGCGCTCCGGGGCAGGAGTAACAGTTCAGCACCGGAAGGCAGACCATCTTGCTCGTTCCCGTGAAGATCTTACATCCCGCAAAGCCCGCTGCATAGCCGTTCACAAGTGCTGCAGATGCCAGCTGGATCAGCAGACGGAACCTTTCATGCAGCCCGGGTCTGTCTTTGGTCTCTACCCTATCCCGATGCATTCCAGACATATTCTCACCGCCTTTGCAAATACCTCAAGATGTTCTCCCCGGAGCACCCCGAGAAGAACAAATATCATACCGATGCTGAATGCCGCAATTCTCAAAAACCGGGTCAGTTTCCTGTCTCGTCCGGTCATGAAATCGGCTCCTTTCCCATCGCTTCCAGAGCCTTGTTGATATGCTCTGTATATACCGTCTTAATGTCATCTTCCGCTCCGATGATGGCCTCGCAGGCCTGCTTGCCGCTGCTGTCCACAAAGATCGTCGTCGGGGTATACTGGATCTCCTTGGTGAATGTCTCCAGATCTCCGTCTCCGCGCATCAGTGTAATGCCATCGAAGTCTGCTGTTTCCAGAAAACTGCTGACAAATTTCAGGTCATCTTCACTCAGATCCTCAAGCCCGTCCAGACAGTAGGTGATCAGTTTTACATTATCCGGAAGCGTTTTTTCGAATTCCGCCAGCTGAGGCAGCTCGTCTGTACACGGCTCACACGTTGTCGACCACACGTTGATGATCGTCAGATCTGCTTTCGCCAGATCATCCTGCGTGAACTCTTTTCCATCGAGTGTACTGGCTGTGAAATTTGCAAGAGCACTGAAGTCCGTCCTGGCTGCGGAAGCGTCCTCATCCGGGTCCTCTCCGCCCGCGCCGCATCCAACCAGCGCAAAGGCTGCCATGACAGCGATCATCAGGATCGCAGCGATTCTTAATTTCTTCATTGTATTTACCGCCTTTCTGTTAACTGGTTTCTTTATAGTCCCATTAAACAGAAAGCAAAAGGCTTCTTCCTGCGTGATCCTGTCACAGATTTGCCACAATCATGCAACAACAGTCTGTTTTTCTATCAGCGCTCTTACATCCGCCAGCGCTTTTCCGATGTCTTCGGTGATTGCAAGCCCCTTGTCCTCCAAATCTCCCAGGCTCCACTTCAGAACGATCCTGTCGATCAGATAGTTAGCAGGGATCAGCAGCAGCCACAGCCATGACGGGATGAATATGATAAACCATAGTGGCAGCAGTATGTTATATAGTTTTGTACTGTTCTTCCTTTCCATTTAGCAGAGTTCCTTGCTTAATGATTCAAGCACACATCTTGCAACTTCATATGCCTCCGGCCACTCGCTGGCACGGGGACCTCCGATGCACAATTCTGTTTCTTCAGGCAGAGTTCGTATCCAACTGATGGCAGCTGGTACATCATTCATACCTATAACAGTACACATTGGCTTGCCTAGTACTTCGCCTTCCTGCAATCCTATGTCAGTCCCGGGAGACACATATGCGCCTTCAGGCAGGATAGTGAGGATTGCATCACAGTCACGCATATTCCATTTTGTCCGTTGTTCTGTTCCTTCTGAAGGTGTCTCCGTTAGCTCCGGATAGTCCTTAAGGAGTCCGGGAGCAACTGTATAGTCCTCTGCTCATCCATTCTTGGGGCACCATCCGCATAAAGGAATCTCATGTTCCCTGGCAAAATCCATCGCCGCCCGGTCAACGCCTGTTTGCCCACCTGTACGTATCTTAACTATTTTCTTCACTCGAATGTTCCCGGTCCTTCGTCATTGAAATCTCTGAAACTCATTGAACTTTGTCACCTCTGAAAGCGCAGACACGGATCATGAATATCCTCATCAGGATCATCATCTTCCGGAAGACCTTTTTCAATAATCAATTCTGCCGAGCCTTCTTCGAGAGAATTATGCTCATCATAATGAATATGATCCCCCGAAGCTCCATCTGCAAGCGCCGTCAGATGCTTTGCCAGCGAGAGTAAACCTTCTCTGTTTGCAGATATTACGATCTCACCGCTTTTGGCAACCGCCTTGATTTCAAATCCATCTATCCATTCTATTTCCATAACGATTTCCCTCACAAAGCAGAACTTTTAGCATATCTTCTTAAATATATCTCGACTGCTTTTATATTAACACAAGCAGTCGTTCTCTGAGGTTGTTATCGTTCCATTTGTCTTTTGCGTTTCTGT
>JAFVPI010000067.1 GCA_017505405.1 Mogibacterium sp. | reverse complement strand
TATATATTTTACGATATTGTAGCACAGCGCTTCCCACACCAGCCTGGCATCCTCGTTGCCGTCAAGCACTTTCATGTAAACTTCATCAGCATCGGATGTGCCGAAGTGTGAAACGAATCCTCCTGTACCTGTGCAGAGATGACGCATCTCCTCAACGGTGTGGTCCTTGAAATAGTCCAGCACCTCCATGAGAGGAAGGGATCCGGTCCTTGTAGCAGTGAACGGTCCTTCGCCGCCTGCGCCCTGATTGCAGTCTATCTGCTTTCCGTTCCTTTGAGCGGCTATCGTGATCCCTCCGTCGATATGAGCTACTACGAGATTCGATTTTTTGTAATCCATGCCGTGGATCTTGCAGTGTTTCATTGCAGTGCCTCTGAGATTGAGAGCATGTGATTCTGCGCGTCGCTCCAGGCCTTTGACTCCGGTGACTCTTGCCACATCCGTATACTCGTCTACGCAGATCGGATCGACCATGAAAAGCCTGCCACCGTATTTCTGCTGCATCTCGTATGCAAGCTGCACTCCGAGTATTGACGGGTGGATCGTGCGGCCCACGTTGTTTCTGATATCGTTGAGCAGAAGGTCGTTTACTTCAAAGGTCCCGCTCGGTACGGGGTAACATCCGCCGCCCCTTCCGACGAAAGCATCTATGTTATCAAGTTCTATGTCATTCTTGTCCACGAAATCCCTTATAACGCTCATCCTGTAATCCAGCTGGTCATTCGGCATCGGAAATGAATTGAGCACTTCTGCATCGTGGGTCACTGACGTTTCGAGGATCTTGATATTGTTTTCAAAAAGCGCGAGTTTTGTCGAGGTGGAACCCGGATTTATCACGAATATGCGGAACCTGTTGTTTTTCATAATCTTCCTTCTCTTTTGCTTTTCTTAATAAATTAACGGCGGCCTTTCTGCAGAGCCGCCGTGTGTCTTTAAGATACAGTCTGCTCTGCGGTCAGCCACTAAAAGATGCCTCCGAACTCCATAAAGAGCGGAGCAAAAACAAGTGTTACTGCTACCATCAGTTTTATGATCGTTCCAAGTGTCTCAGTCGCCATTCTGTCAAAATGCTTTCCGGCATTATTGAACGCAAATATGAAACACATGCCCGTGACTGCTGCAGAACAGGCGAATGCAATGAGACCGTTTACGCCTCCCGCAACTCCGGCTGCAAGCGGTGCAATAAAAGCGATTATGAACGGAGGAATAAGTCCTCTGAGCGAATTTATACGCTTTTCAGGATCATATGAGTCACTGAGTCTGGCACCAAGAACCTGACTTGTAAGTCTGATGGATCTTATGATCAGGCCGGCACATACGAAAACAATGACAGCGCCAATCGTGATGCCTGTAAAAACTGTTGTGCTCAAAAGGTTTATTGCCGGATTATTTGCAACTGCCGAAAGAGCCGTATACATAGCAACAAGCGTAACATATACCGCAACTCCGGAGTAAGTTTTTCCAACGGAATCGGCATTGACCGAAGCAGTCAGCAGCACATCCGCAGGGTTCGGGCTTTCGGCATCAGGATCACATACTGAAGCGATCTCCGATGCGCTTGCAGTGTTGATCGAAAATCCTCTTACTGCAGAGTTAACTGCAGCCATGGAGTTAATTCCAACAGCTGCGAGAGCGATGCCATAGAAATTTGCATAATAATATGCGAGTATCATGGCTGCTGTCGTAAGCACTGCCGGTATTACGACCGAAACCATGCCTATCGACAGACTGTATATCATCGACAGGCTCACACCTGTCTTTTTAACATCCGGAAGGAAACGTTTAAATACTACTCCGTCTATTGAATATGCCTTTGACGCCTCACCTGAAATGAGCGCGGCAAGCATTCCCAATGATACGCATACACCGTAAACATATGACTGAAGCAGGTCGTTGCTGAAGTATACCGCGATCGCGGCAATGATCACTGCTGCGACAAAATTGCCGGCTGTGAGGCCTGAGTCAGGTCTTTTAACGACATACCCCCTGTATGCCATGATGCCGATGATCGAAGCGATTATACCGCCTGCAAGTACTATCAGAGGATATCTTGCAGCAGATGCCGCGGTGAATGTAGACATTATTCCTGATGTATCTACAGCCACTCCCGAAAGAAGCGCTGCAGAGCAAGCGGACAAAATATAAGTCTCTACATGATCGGCTCCGCTCCCGATGAACATACCTGTATAGTCAGTATAATCATCACTTTTTACCGTAAGCGCGTATGCACCTGAGAAAGTAGTGCCTGACAGACCGATTATAAGCGATACTATTGAAGCTCCGAGAGCGAAACTTGCAACATACTCTACCAGCTGACCTGTTTTCAGGAAGAAAAACAGAATGCCCAGGCCTAAGAGCGCCATTGATGAAACGCTCAATCCCATTACGGCTGCAGACCTGTATGCGGTCTTCAGAGCGGTCCTGATGTCTCCGGAAAGCGCTGCTGAAGAAGATGAAATGCTTCCTGTAACTACCGTGGTGGCTCCTGCAATGACAGAAACTAAGCAAAGAGCCGCTCCCCCTAAAAAGACAGCGGCATTCAGGTGCCCGACAAATACAAAGAGTATCACGCCCAGAAGCGCAATAATGATTATAAGCGGCACATATTGAATTGACCAGAATTCTGAATTTCTGCTTTTGACTTCGGCGTAAGTCTCAGCTGAAGTCTCGTTCCTGACTATGCGGCTCCTGAGCCATGTCTCCAGAGAGAGCGCGGCCAGAAGGCCTGCAAGAGCACAGATCAGAGTTAAAATCTTGAGCATTGAATGATCTCCGGCTGCGTTGAATCACGCAATAATCGGTTAATTAATTGAAAATAGCAACGATTGCCAGTGATATGACAATATAGATTATCGCGCAGACTGTTGTGATCTTTGCGAGAAGCGCGTCATATCCCCTGCTCTTTTTTTTGCCGAAGAGCTGCTCTGCTCCGCCTGCGATCGAACCAGAGAGTCCGTCGCTCTTACTTGTCTGAAGAAGTATGCTCACGATGAGCACGATGCTTGAGATCAAAAGGATTACCATTAAAGCGGTATGCATTGTGTCCTCCAAAAACTTAATTGAAATATAAGACGCCCGGATAAATATCCGAACGTCTAAAAATAACATAATCAATATCTGTATGTCAATTGAAACCGTTTACTTTTACAGTGAAGCAGCTGCCTCGGCGATCGCAGCGAAGTCGTCGACCTTAAGACTTGCACCACCGATAAGTCCTCCGTTGATGTCAGGTTTCTCAAGGAGTTCCTTAGCGTTGGACGGCTTCATGGATCCGCCGTAGAGGATCAGCATTCCGTCACCTGTAGCATTGTCGTAGATACCGGAAACGACTCCTCTGATGAAAGCGCACATGTCTTCAGCCTGCTCAGGAGTAGCTGTCTTGCCTGTGCCGATAGCCCAGATAGGTTCATATGCAATAACAACTTTTGCAGCGTCAGCAGCCGGGATGTCAGCAAAGTCTGCGATGACCTGTCCTGCAACGAATGTCTGCTCGCCGCCCTGCTCTCTGACTTCGAGGGATTCACCTACGCAGAGAATAGGAGTGATGCCTGCTGCAATAAGAACCTTGAGCTTCTTATTTACAGTCTCATCTGTCTCAGCAAAGTATTCTCTTCTCTCGGAATGTCCGATAACGCAGTATCCTACTCCCAGTTCCTGAAGCATTGCTACCGAGATCTCGCCTGTGTAAGCGCCGCTTGGCTCAAAGTGTACATTCTGAGCTCCGAATCCGATACCGGATCCTTCAAGGCCCTTGCCAAGCGCCTCAATAGAAGTGAACGGAGCCATTACGCAAACATCCTTTGCGTTAGGAAGATTCTTTGCCTTGAGCTCCTCGGCAAAAGCTGCCGCTTCAGCCGAAGTCTTGTTCATTTTCCAGTTTCCTGCGATCAAAAATTTCTTCATGATATTTCCCCTCTCTTATTTATCATCAATGACTGCGATTCCCGGAAGTTCCTTACCCTCAAGGAATTCGAGGCTTGCTCCGCCTCCGGTGCTTATATGTGTCATTTTATCTGCAACTCCGAATTTTGCTACTGCTGCAGCACTGTCTCCGCCTCCGATGACTGTAGTGGCATCGATCTCTGCCAGGCAGTCTGCTATAGCCTTTGTGCCTACTGCGAAATTATCCATTTCGAATACGCCCATAGGACCGTTCCATACGACAGTCTTTGTTGTCTTGAGAGCGTCAGTGTAGAGCTTGATCGTCTCAGGTCCGATGTCAAGGCCCATTTTGTCTTCAGGAATTGCGTCAACATCATATACGCCATAAGGTGAATCATTTGCGAACTCATCAGCAGCTACAACGTCGACCGGAAGCATGAACTTCACGCCCTTTTCTGCTGCTTTCTGGAGGATCTCGCCTGCAAGCTCAAGGCCTTCTTCGTCAAGAAGCGATTTTCCGATCGAATAACCCTGCGACTTGAAGAATGTATAAGCCATTCCTCCGCCGATGATGAGGATGTCTACCTTGTCGAGCAGGTTGGTGATCACAGGGATCTTGTCCTTTACCTTTGCTCCGCCCATGATAGCGGCGAAAGGTCTCTGAGGATTGTTTACTGCTTCTCCGAGGAATTTGAGTTCCTTTTCAATAAGGAATCCTGATACTGCAGGGATGTAATCTGCTATGCCTGCTGTGGAGGAGTGTGCTCTGTGAGCTGATCCGAACGCATCCTGAACGAAAATTTCACCGAGCTCGGAAAGTTCCTTTGCAAATACAGGATCGTTTTTAGTCTCACCTGCTACATATCTCACGTTCTCGATAAGCAGCATCTCGCCGGCCTTGAGGTCTTTTGCCGCAGCCTTTACGTTATCGTCAACAACAACGTCAGAAGGAACGAACTTGACTTCCTTTCCGGTAAGCTCAGCAAGTCTTTTTGCTACAGGAGCAAGGCTGAACTCAGGCTTCGGTTCACCCTTAGGTCTGCCGAGGTGCGACATGAGGACAACAGATGCACCATGCTCGAGAAGATACTCGATGCTCGGAAGAGCTGCCCTGATGCGGATGTCATCAGTGATTTTGTCGCCGTCAAGAGGTACGTTGAAATCGCATCTCATTACAGCCCTTTTGCCGGTCCAGTCGATGTCTTTAATAGTCTTTTTCATGTATGACTCTCCTTTGTGTTATCACAGGAAATAATTATCTTGATTCTGCGGCAAATACATGCCTGAAATAACTACTCTATTAAATGATTTTATCAAATGGTGCAAGCGGTTTACAAGGCTAATTAATCTATATGACAGGCGAACTTCATAGAGAACATATTACACACCCAAATCTATATCTATCAAGCTTCCCTCTCTTGTTTTCGTCACTTTTATTTGCTGCGGGATGTTTTCCTTGAGCTCCTCTCTATGGCTTATGATTCCGACTAGCTTGTTAGTGCTTGAGAGATTCAGCAATATGTCCATCGCATTCTCGATGGATTTCCTGTCCAGTGTGCCAAATCCCTCATCGATAAACAGAGCGTCCATCTGTATCCCACCGACATTAGTCGAAACGGTATCCGAGAGCCCCAGGGCAAGGCTCAGTGACGCCTTGAAGCTTTCTCCTCCGGAAAGATTGCCAACCGGTCTTCTGTGTCCGGTATGGTTGTCAAGCACTTCAAGGTCAAGGAAGGTGTTGCTTTTTTTCCCAAGAGAATCTTCCTGTCTGAACAGCTCAAATTGTCCGTCGCTCATTGGGAGCAATCTTTTGTTTGCGGCATGTATGATTCCGTCAAAGCCGGTAGCCTGAATGTATTGTTCAAGCGTGATCTTCCCGTTCCTTGTCTGTCCTCTGACTAAATCATACAGTGTCTTAATAATAGTGTTGCTCTTTCTGGCAGAATCCAGCTTCTCTATCTGGTTTTCTATATTTGTTTTCTTGTCAGAATTGGTTTTGATCCTGAGGTCTATTTCTGTTTTTCTGTTCCTTGATGAATTTACTGTTTCCTGCTGTACGGATACCTCTTCTTTCAAGGCTTCAACGTCTGTAAGCATCTTGCCTTCTGCATCCTTCTCCGCTTGTATAAGCTGTGTTTTATTGAGTTCGACATCGGTCTCATAGCCCTTGATTTCCCTATCCGCTGCCTCTATTTCTTCATCCGCAGCGATAAACTGCTTCATTGTCTCAACATCATCAAACCCATATTCCCTCAGTTTGCTGTGCAGGTTGTTCTCAAGCTCATTTTCATCTTTTTTCAGAAGCTCAAGATTATCCTCAAGTGTTCTGATCGAAGACTTTTTCTCAGCAACCGCTGTCTCTGCAGCCTTCTTATTTTCGTCTGCTGTTTTTATGGCATCAGTCAGCTCTTTCGCTCTTTTTTCCGCTTCCTTTTTTCTTTCCTCCGCTTCTGCCCATGTATTGAAGGCAAGCTCTCCAATGTTTTTAAGAGAAGTATCCGATTCAGTAAGCTCCAGTGACAAATTCTGCATTTCAGCCACAATCGTCTTCATTTGCTCATTTATCGAATCATGATCCTCACCCTGTGCTTTTTCCAGGAGTTTCCGGGTCTCCTCCAAAGTCGTGCAGTCTTTCCCGGTCCGGGATTTTCTCTCTTCATTATCGGCGATAAGCTGCTCGGTATTGATTTTTGCTTTTCTTATCTCTCCAATTATTTCACTTATATCTGCAGAGTCCGTACCGGCGGAAATCAGCTCATTTGTGAAGCACTTAGCTGCCGCTTCTCTTATAATATCTTCCGCACTTTTCAGGTCTGCTATTTCTGTTGTTACTTTCAGAAGCACTGCATCTTTTGATTCACGTGCATCATCTTCTGTTTTCCTGAGCTGATTGAGTTTCTCTTCAGTAACACTGTTTTCAGGCAGCACAGCAGGTTCCGGGTGATGTGTTGATCCGCATACAGGGCATTTCTTCCCTTCCTCAAGGCATTTAGCCAGAATCCCCGCCTGATTCTGTTCATATATTCTTTCGGCATCCCTTCTGGCATCCATTGCCTCATCATACTCTTTTTCTGCCTGTTCAAATGCTTTCTGTTCTTTCTTCAGGTTTTCTGAGTGAGATCTCCAGTTTTTCTGTTTTTCTCCGAGTATATCCTGGATGTCTTTTTTCAGCGCGTTAAGTGAGATCTCAAGATTGTTAAGCGAGTTAAGTTCATCAGGCTTATCTTTGAGCGATTCGATGGTGTTT
>JAFVPI010000066.1 GCA_017505405.1 Mogibacterium sp. | reverse complement strand
CTCGTCTGAATCGCTATATTCCCCAATTCTAAGCCTGCAGCAATAAGAGTTTCTTCAGCATCATCACGTGTCATACCTGATAGATCAGGGACAGAAACCTGCTTATCTCCTTCACCAGCGCTCCATTCTCCTGCGCCATTGTATATCCAGAACTGATCGATTTCTGTCACTCCATCTTCTTTGAATATAGGGATAACTATGTAATAGTTCTTTCCTCGCCGTTGGCTCTTTCTCTCCATATAAGCAACTGCTTCTTCAGGAGTATTAACACTCGCCCCTTCAGTTTCTTCAAGGTCTATGCGTTTGACATATCCATTCTTTCCATTGACACCAGCTGCTGCAATCAGATCAGGAGCATGTTCCTCGTAATCATCCCCCATCCAGTCAAGTCCATATGTCTGTCCGTTTTCATTGACTGGATACACATAGTTCGGGTCATCTGTTCCTGGTAAAGGACCGCTTTCAAATGATCCCAACCTGTTTTGATGGATCGCAAACGCAATAGCGGCAATCAGCAATATGATCACAAGCGGTATCAGGATCTTGATTCCTTTAACTGCTTTGACAGCCTGATCACTAGTCTTGTCGATGCGAGAAATATATTCCTGATCTTCCTTTAACAAAATGTCAAATGATACGCCATATTCATCACTGATCTGACACAAGGTACCAAGATCAGGATAGTTCTTATTATTCTCCCAATTAGAAACCGTCTGTCTCGATACATGGAATTTGTCAGCAAATTCTGCCTGCGTCATTCCATGATCATTTCTGATAGCCTGAATCTTTTTACCAATGTCCATTATGCGCCTCCTAAAACCTTTATCTGCTTGAATGGTAGTGCATATCAGGCATAAAGGTAAAGCAAGAGATGTTTGACATTGTGGATTCCTGTGAAGCTTAAAATAGATTATATATTAATTATCAATATAAAGAACATCTATTGATATGTTCTGTCGTTTTTTAGTAGAGGCAGCTATCACAATAATTACAAAAGTAACAATCGTAAAAATGTAATTTCATAGGAACATTTAGCCTATAGTAATGTCGTTATATAATAGAGGCGATACATCGCATCATCGCTCGATACTGGTTCCATATTCGTTTTGAAAAAGTTGAACATTGTAGGAACAATTAACCTATAGATATGTCGTTATATATTAGAGAGATATTATTTCTGCGAATCCAGCCTCTGAGTTGACGAGAGGTATCAACTATCATCAATCATTTTTAATCACGTTACAGCGAAGAAAAACGTCCATTTTCGCCCCGGGATCATACATTTTTTCCTGACCGGGAAGTGGACGTTCTTTTTTATTACAAGTTATTTCTATTCGAAGCATTCCCTGATGGGAGAAAGGCGGTGAGAAAAATGCCTCGAATGACTAAACGAGAAAAGGAAGAATGGGGCTTCGTCCTCGATGAGAATGGCCGGATCACGTACAACGAGCTATGCAGAAAATGCGATCGCGATTGTAAGCAGAGCTTCCGGGCCGTCATCGTTTCATGTCCCGAGTACAATTCCAAAAGGAGGAAGCAGAAAAAATGAATCGTTATTACCTATGTTTTAGTCCGCCGCTGCGGTCTTTTTTTATGCAGCGGGGTCGGGACCGGAAAGAGATCTCGGTTGGTTTCAGCCGAGATCTGTGTGAGCGTTCACGCGAGCGAGGAGGAGCAACCAAGGTGCAGGCACCTGTATGGCTCCTCCTTTTCGGTCCCGCAGGGAGTCAAGGGGGAAAGCCTTGCCCACGACATCTTTGCAGCGAAGCTGAAAGTGTCATAGTGGGTTACACACATTCAGCAGGAATGTTGTGTAACCGGCTTCGCCCCGCCATGAGAGAAAGGAGGAACAAACATGGCAAAACAGAAGCCGGACATGTCCTGCGCGAGAGTAGTCCAGTACAAGGCCTCGGGTCTTGACAAAATCTACAGGCACAACGAGCGCAGGAATGAGTCCTATGGCAATGAGAACGTTATTACTGAGATGAGCAGGTACAACATCCATTTCAAAGATCCCGGTGACGAGACTTATACTGAGATCTTCAGGAGGCTCGAGGCCGAAGGAATGATCTCCACCAGAGGTCTCCGCGAGGATGCTACTCTGCTCGATGAGATCATCATCGATGTTAACACGCAGTACTTCGAAGACCATGGAGGCTACGAGTATGCGAAGAGATTCTATGAGGAAGCATTTCACTTCATTGAGAAGAAGTTCGGAGCGGATAACATAGTCTCCGCGGTCATGCATGCTGATGAGCTGAACACTGAGGTGAGCGAGAAGCTCGGCAAAGATGTGTATCACTACCATCTGCACGCCATGGTGATCCCTGTCGTGGACAAGGAGATCAGATGTAGCAAGAGGTGCAAGGACCCGGAGCTGAGAGGCACCGTGAAGGAAGTGATCCATCAGGTGAGCCACTCTAAGAAGTGGGCATCAGACATACCGGAGAGAGATGAACATGGTGAGATCGTGCTGAGGAAGAACGGCAAGCCTAAATTCAGAAAGAGCTACAGCATATTGCAGGATGAAGTGTACGACCACATGATCAGTCACGGCTTCACCGGCTTTGAGCGCGGAGCACTCGGCAGCACGGCGGTGCACCTTGACACGCTGCAGTACAAGATCGAAAAAGACCGGGAGAGACTTGCTGAGATCGAAGGCCGCATTGAGCAGGCGAAGCTTGACTATGAACCTGCACTCGAAGCAAAGCGGAAGATCGAAGAGATCGACAGCATGGGCAAGAGAAACATCACAGGCAAGGTCGTACTGTCCGACAAGGACTACCAGGATCTCACTGCCCTGGCCAAGGAAGGTCTGACGAGTCGCTCGACCATCTGGGACATGCACCGGACGATCGAGTACTATCGCGACGGGTTCAATCGCTACGCCACCAGGTACGAGAACCTGAAAGAAAAGTATGAGGAACTCACTGAAAAGACGAGACCATTCCTTGACGCGATGGAACACTTCCCTGATCTGGTCACTGCATTCGTGAACAAGCTGAAGGATCTCTTCAGGGACAAGGCTGCCAGAGAGATGGCTGAGAGAGAAAGGCAGATAGCTGAACGCGAGAAGCAGCGTGCAATGCGGAAGTTCACGAAGAATGGTCGCGGGTTTGAGAGATAACATCCTAAGCAGAAATAAAATGTTCCCTAAGATTTGAAAGGGTCAAAAAACGGACAATGCTCCCAGTAGAATCATGGTGAACAGTTGTTCTTAATGATCTTAGGAGATACTCACATGAAGCAAGTCATAGCAAAAGATGAACTGGATAATCTGAAACTTCGGATTTCTCCTACACCTGTAAGACTGTCAGACGGCAGCATAAGGGTGATGAATCATGCTGAGCTGCTGCCGCTCTACTATCTGATACCTGAAGAGATCCTATCTAAGTGTGGTGTGGAGTTAAACCGCATCGAGCGGATCCTTAGCGTGTTCTTAAGCGATCCTGTTGCGATAGATATCGTGGAGAGTGATCTGTTCATGCTCTGCATCATGGATTGCTATGCGTATATGGCCTGGTTTTATCTTTGTCCGGATATTCCATTCAAAGAGATCTTTTCAGTCAACGAGCCTTCCTGGAGGCTTGCTCAGGCTATTCATATATGGATCAATGAGATATTTGACCTCCACCTTATCCCAAATTTCAGGGAATACTGTGTGAATACGAACATTTTTATTCCATTCGCACCAATCGAAGTTGTAAGTGACATCATGTATACGGCTGTAACAAGTGCAGTAAAACGCTATAATCTGCAGCCAATAATAGACACTGCTAAGGATTATCGGTGTTTCGAAGACTTTGATGACAGGAACAGCAATCAGAAGATCGATTTCTATCGTAAATGGTATCACACACGTACAAAGCATCCTCAGATATCTCTTGAAGGATATCAGGAACAATCCAAGGAGTATTATGACGATATAGATTGGGAGGTTCCCGACCCTATCAGCTCATTCGAAGAAGAAGTCGAAGTAAGAGTTGATGTAAACAGGTTTCTGTCTACGATCGACGATAAGGACAAGCAGATATTATGGATGAGAGCAGAAGGCTACACCAATCAGGAGATCGCGGACAGGCTTGGTTACAAAACACATAGCGCCGTGGTCAAGCGTATAAAGAAGCTTGGCAAGATGTATCAGAAGTTCTCCGGCCTAAACTTCGGATTCTAATACGTTATCACTAAGAAAGAACTAAATACGTTATAGCTCAGACTCCCCTGCCCGGGAGTCTTTTTTACGTGAAAAAAGAAAAGAGGTAAAATTTTTATGCTAGAAAACATTAAATTTGTAGATGCACAGGAGCTGCTCATGACGCCTTTGAAAAGGTCGCCGTTTCTTGTGGATGATCTGGTCCCAAGCGGGGTCAGTATAATTGGCGGAGATGAAAAGACCGGCAAGAGCTGGATGATGCTCCATCTGGCGCTTTGCATAGCTACAGGGCAGGACTTCCTTGGCCACTCTGTCCATCAGGGCTCTGTGTTCTATCTCAGTCTTGAGGATTCCATGAGCAGACTTCAGGACAGACTGTTCAAGCTGACAGATGAGATCCCGTTTGAAAGGCTATATCTCGCAACTAAGAGCGCTACGCTTGAAGAAGGCCTTATAGAACAGATCACCAGGATAGTTGAGAAAAGACCGGATATACGGCTCTTCATCATAGACACCCTGCAGCTTGCCAGAGGAGATGATAATGACATCAGCTATGCCGGTGATTACGCAGACATAGCAAAGATCATAGAATTCTCCAGAGAGTATGGGGTGGATGTATTCATAGTACACCATGTGAGAAAACAGGGAGACTCACGCAACATATTCAACAAGTTCAATGGCACTAAGGGAATCACCGGAGCCGTAGACACTATGTTCCTTCTGGAAAAAGAGAATGAATACTCAGACAAGGCAACACTGTATGTCAAAGGAAGAGATCTACAGTATCGCGAGCTAACGATACGATTTGCTGACTGCAAGTGGGAACTGGTCAGCGAGAAGACTCTGGAGCAGATAACTCATGAGCACACCCCTGAGATAGTGTTCTCGCTCATAGACTTCCTGAAGGAGCGCAGATCATGGAGAGGTTCAGCTACTGAATTACTTGAAGAACTTGGCGATAAGTCGGTCGCGCCAAATGTTCTCACCAAGTATGTGAATCAGTATCGCCTGAGCCTCTTACTTGATGAAGGGATAGAGTATACCTACAGAAGGACTCATGCTGAAGGCAGGGTACTCTCCTTCCAAATCTGTGACGGCTGTGACGGTCGTGACGGTCAGGAGGACAACTCCCGCTAACACCGTCACAGCTGTCACGACCGACACGCATTGCTTTTCTGGACCTTTCACCGCCGAAGAAATATTGTCATCACTAATTGACGATGGTATGCTTGACGCAGATGGCGTGCAGAAAGCCATGAATAAGAAAAAATATAATTATGTTCAAAAGTTTCATTCACACAGTATATGGGAAGGAGAAGACGGACGCTGGAGAACATATTTGCCTGATGCAGACAAGCCTAAGGGGCGAAAACTAGTCTCAAGAGGTTCTCAGGATGAGCTGGTCACACTACTCTTTGAATTCTACACAGAAGCTGAAAAGCTGCGCGCAAAGCAACAGGTCACTTTAGAAGAATTACTGCCGGAGTGGCAGGATTATAAGAAGCTCTATGTGACTGATGCCACTATCAAGAGAGATACGACCACATGGAAATCGCTTTATGAGGGAGAACCAATCACAAAACAACCAATATGCACTCTTACAAAGGCTGAAATAGAGGAATGGGTACTCAAGAAGGTGCGTTCAAACAATATGAACTCACATCAGTATAATAATTTCTCTTTAGTTATCCGCCAGATGCTGACTTTCGCGGTAGAACGCGAAATAATCGACAGCAATCCTTTTGACAGAATCAGAATACCTAAGAACAGAGTGCTGAAACCGGAAGTTAAGAAGCCTAGTGAAACAGAGGTATTCTACCCTGATGAGCGCGATGCTCTTATACAATATGCATTCAAGCAATATGAAGGAAAAAGAGACAGAGTGCAGATCTTTATACCATTAGCGATAGCATTTCTTCTGTATGTCGGGCTGAGACGCGGAGAAATTACCGCACTGAGATTTGACGATATTGTCGGTAAACAGATAATCCTTCACGACTCCTACAGTCATGATATGAAATGCCTTAAAGGACGCCTGAAGGACAGCGAAGGCTGGAGAACTGTAAGCGTCGTCCCTGCCGCACTTGATATCATAGAAATGGTCCGCAAGGAGCGAGAGCGACTGGACATGCCGACAGATAAGTTTATCTTCTGTGTTGACGAAGGCTTTGAAAGCTTTTATTCCGGTTTAGGCAAAATGATCAACAACTATTGCGAAGAACTCGGGATACCACAGAGAAGCATTCATAAGACACGCAAGACCGTTGCATCAGTACTGCATGTAAACGGTGTAGATGATCTTATCATTCAGAAGGAATTTGGTCATAAGGACCTGCGAACTACTCAGCAATGTTACTGTTACGATCTCACAACAGATGATGAACGTTATGAAATAATCACCAGATCACTGTCATAGCGTGCGATTCTGCCCCATCTAATCACTATCTAATCACATCTAACCACCGCCAAAAGAATAGACCCGTTGAATTTCAACGGGTCTGGTGGTGGAGCGTAGGGGGATCGAACCCCTGGCCTCAAGATTGCGAACCTTGCGCTCTCCCAGCTGAGCTAACGCCCCGCAACGGAATTATTATAATATGAGTCAGTAAATTCTTCAACAGATATTATAACAATCCGCATTTGCAAACTTTATTGTCAGTCCATTGCTATCAGATCAGGTATCGTCTCCTCGAAGTTTACTCCATACCAAGGCTTTTTAGGATCGTTCATGGTGACCTTGATGGTATGAGCAGTATAGTCGGCTGCTATCCTCATAGCATCTTTCCAGTCCTTGCCATGCATGACTTCTCCGATGACAGTGCTCGAGAAAAGATCTCCCGTTCCATGGAACATAGCGCCTATTTTATCATTCTGATAAACATAGTACTCGTCGTTCTTTTTATCGTAACCCATCACACCTGTCTTGCCCTCGCTGAGTGAAACTCCCGTGAGGACACTGATACGCGCACCGAGATTCACGACCTTTGAAAGAAGATCCTTGACGTATGCTTCATCATATTCCTCGCGGTACTCCGTATCCGTCATGATGCAGGCTTCAGTGATATTCGGCACTATCATGTCAGCGCATGAGCAGAGTTCAGTATTCTTGCGGGCATAATCCATGTCAAATGCAGGATACAGTTTGCCGTTATCCGCCATAACAGGATCGACGAAAATGAGCTTGTCCTCGCCGCTTCCGAATGTTCTGAACAGGTCTTTCATCATGTCGATCTGCTCGATGGTGCCAAGGTATCCTGTATAGATAGCATCAAACTCGACGCCTTCATCCTGCCACTTTTCGCAGATAGGTACTATCTGATCTGCCAGATCTTTTACCGTGAAGCTCTTGAATAGTGTGTGATTTGAAAGCACCGCAGTAGGCAGAATGACACACTCTACTCCGAGTGCTGAAATAACAGGAAGTGCGATCGTAATAGAGCACTTGCCGAGACACGAAATATCCTGAACTGTAAGAATTCTTTTCATATTATTGACCCCCTGAATGGATTGTACGTGCTCCCTCTGCATGCCGATACTTACTATACCACATTCTATGAAATTGTGTTAAGATGCAGGACTAATAAAAAGTGCATAATGTAAGATAACTATGAAGAAATATATACTGACAAAGTGTCAGGAGGTAATTATATGAAAAAAGAAAGAAGCAAGATATTACTTGTGATGCTTCTCTGCATCACAATGATAGGAACCGCTCTCCTCTCCGCATGCAGTGAGCCGGATCCTGAGGAGCCTGAGGCACCTCCATGCAGCCCTCTTACAGGAGAGACCGCTGAGGACGGATATGACGAATCTTCTGCGGAAAGACGAGTAGCTGCATTTGTAGTCGAAAATGCACCTGATGCCAGACCTCAGTGGGGAATGGATGATGAGAACTATCCCCCTGATATCATCCTTCAGGGAGAAGTTGAGGGCGGAATCACCAGAACACTCTGGTTCTACGCAGATTATGAAAAGCTTCCGGAGATCATCGGACCTACGAGAAGCGCGCGCCCGCCTTTCGTCAGATTCTCTGAGCTCTTTGACTCGATCTTCATTCACTGGGGAATGAGCCACACTGAGCACGGCTATACCGGAGCAGATAAGATCTTCAAAAATGACAAGGTGGATCACATCGACCAGATGAAGCTCGATGACAAGGAAGACATGTATGGAAGAGATTCCACACGTGATACCGGTCTTGAGCACCGCGGCATCATTTATGGCGCCAAGGTGCCTGCAACGATAGGCAACCTGGGATTCAGAACCACTCCGAATGAATACACCACGTTCTGCTTCAACAGGATCACAGAGCCTGTAAGTGAGACCGCCGCTACACAGGTTGGTGTAAAATACTCCGACAGAGCTTATGAGGATACATACTGGCAGTACAACGAAGAAGACGGAATGTATCACACAAGTAATTTTGAAAACGACCTTTGCAGGGAGAATCTGATAGTGCTCTCTGATGAGACCGAATATATTACTAAGGATGGTTATGACGGTCCGGGAAGCACAGGAAGCGTAACCTACTGTGATTACAGCCTGGGCGGCGGTGACGGCAAGCTTTTCAGCAAGGGAACCGTAAAGGATATCAAGTGGCAGATAGTTGACGGAAAACTGGAGATCATCGACCCGTCGACAGATGCCGAGACGGCAAAGACTGCAAACGATGAAAATTATGCAGCTTCGCTCGAGGCTGCCAAGGAAAGCGAAGACGGTACGTGGCCTATCTACAACAAGTACACCATCGTCTCTCCGGACAACGACGATGATGAGCTGACAGAGGAAGAACTTGCCAACTCATACGTGCTCCAGAACCTCAACAAGGGCAAGACCTGGATCGGCTGGATCTCAAGCAACAACGGCGGTTCGGTCTCCTCACACTAAATCATAAATAAGCAACGAATAATCCCGCCGCAAAGGCGGGATTTTTTTGTGCTTTTTTTCAGATGAAACGCTTTATAACTATCCGGATGCGTCCTTTTCTGGATTCTCCGCCTGTCTCTTCAAGGACAGCCTTTCCCTTCCCTTTCAGTACTATCGACGATCCTTCCTGAACTGCCGCATCCGGCTTTATACACTCAGCATGATCCACGGAGACCAGTCCCCTGCGTATGGCTTCAGCAGCCTTCCCCCTCGATAATCTGAATGCAGATGAGACCACACTGTCGAGCCTTACGGAGCTCAGGCTGTCCCTTATATACTCAAAACGCGCTTCCGGAAGTGCCAGTCCATCCAGGGAGATCATCTCTGTCTTTACCTCTGCCGGACCTATGCGGTGCAGTTCACTCATCAGGAATTCCCCGATGCCCGGAACGATAAGCACATCCGCGCCGTCCGGTCTCACCAGTATATCTCCTGTAAGCCGTCGCTCGATCCCAAGTCCAAGCAGCGACCCAAGATAGTCCCGGTGACTGAGTTCGCGCGATATAGCAGGCAGCTTTACCCGCAGCACACTAATCAGTCCTTCTACTGCTTCTTCGTCACTCACAGGGAGATCCCTCGGAATGCATACGAGCATTCTGCGTTCGGCCTCTTCATATCCGCCGTACATGATGGTTCTTACACCCGCCGCCTGCCGGGATGCTGCGATCGCCAGAGCCTGCTCATGCGTGTCGAGAAACCCCGTAGATGTCACATAATATCCGTCACGGCACTGTGATATCCTGTCTTCTATTCTTGCTGTGATCACTTCGTCTTTTGTCATACGCGTATTGTACCACAATACATTTGACTTTGCGGCTGTGTAATACTACGATTTACACATATGGAGGAAGCTCAATGAGAAGCGACAGATATAAAGACGAACCTGCAGTTGAAAAAAAGAAGAAGAAAAAAAGAGGCCCTCTGAAAGGTCTGATCATACTCATTCTCATACTCATTGCTGCCATAGCAGGCACCAGTGCGTATGTCTATAAAAGCACTTACGATTCGCTTTCAGTCACTTTCACAGAAGAGGCACCTGTAATTGAATTCGGCGAAAGCTGCCCTTCTATGCAGTATGTAAAGGATTCATACGGCGATATAGAACCCGGATCTGACTACCTCGAAACCGATAAGATCGGGAGCGGAGAGATCGTATATAAAGCTTCAGAATCGCTGTTCGGGGGACTCCTGAAGCCTGAGAAGGAGTTCAGAATGTCATATACCGTAAAGGACAGCATAGCTCCCGTTAAGATATGGAGCTGGGATGGCGCAGTACTGGAGCGCGGAACAGAATTTGATATCAACGATGTCGTTGCGTATGGTGATAACGCCGACCCTACTCCGCTCATATCCGTAGACGGAAAAGTCAACATGGAGAAAAACGGCCGTTACCCTCTTCATGTCAAGGTGACCGATTCATCGGGCAATGCAACCGAATGGGATCTCACGGTAGAGGTTGCTGATGCAGTGCCGGCTTATGAAGACACATCTGAACGCACGCCATTTGCCGATTTTGTTTCCGCAAATAAGGGAGATAAAAGGTCCTTCGGCATCGATGTATCGGCGTGGCAGGATGAGATCGACTTCAAGGCTGTTAAAAAAGCCGGCTGCGAGTTTGTGATCATAAGGATAGGATATACCTCTGACGGTGCGGTCAACATAGACAAGACATTTTACAGCAACCTGAGCAATGCCAGAGCAGCAGGACTCAGGACCGGTGTCTATCTGTACTGCACAGACAATACGGAGGAGATGGTAAGGGGTTCGGCAGACTGGATCATCGATACTCTGGGAGGTGCCAACCTTGACTTTCCGGTTGCTTTCGACTGGGAAGATTTCGGGAATTTCCAGGATTACGGCATGAGTTTCTACGAGCTCAACAGACTTTATGATGCTTTCGCAGATGAACTCTCGCAGGCAGGATACGGATGCATGCTATACGGCAGCAAAAACTATCTCGAAAACATGTGGGAGAAAACTGACATAAGGCCTGTGTGGCTCGCCCACTACACAGAAAAAACGGACTACAAGGGTCCGTATATACTGTGGCAGGCAAGCAGCACAGGAAGGATCTCCGGTATAGGCGGAGATGTGGATATGGATATTCTTTATATTACCAACTAGCGCATATGCACGGTCATATGGATCAATGCGCTCTTTTTTCGCTGCCGCCGGCCATTACTCTATGCCTGTGAGGTCATATGACGACAGGAATCCATCAGCCCTTCTGCAGATGTCCTTGATGGTCTCCTCTTCAAACGGGCTTGCCAGTCCCGCGTTCTCAAGGAGTTTTGTAAACACCCCGGAGCCGCCCTGCTTCGTATATGCCATGTAGTGCTTCCAGGCGTCATCGCAGTCTTTCTGTATCATTGTCCAGAACTCAAGAGCAACAGTCTGCGCCAGACAGTAATCTATATAGTAGAAAGGTACTGAATAGATATGATGCTGTCTCTGCCATCCCTCACCTTCCGAATAAAACGGAATATCTCCATCGAGTCTAAGCCATGGCATGTATATGCCAAGCAGTCTCTTCCATTCAGCATGGCGCTCAGCAGGGGTCATCTCAGGATGCTCAAAAACACTGTGCTGAAAATGATCTACCATCGTTCCATAAGGGATGAACATAAACGATCCTGCAAGATGACTGTACAGGTATTTGCGCGCATCATCTCCGAAGAAATCTTCAGCTGACTTCCAGGCAAAGAATTCCATGCTCATCGAGTGCACTTCACAGCCTTCCATGCTTGGCCATATTGTTTCAACCGGTATGCGCTTCCTGTTCATCCAGTCCGCAAACGCATGCCCTGCCTCGTGTGTCACTACTTCTACATCGCCCTGTGTGCCGTTAAAATTCGCAAAAATGAACGGGACTTCGTAGTCATGGATGCTCGTGCAGTATCCGCCCCCTTCCTTGCCTTCAGTTGAGAGCAGATCCATGAGTTCGCCCTCGATCATGGTTCTGAAAAACTCGCTTGTTTCCGGTGAAAGAGCATCGTAAAACCTCCCTGCAGCGCTGACAATATGGTCCGCATCGCCTGCCGGCTTTGGATTCCCGGAGCGGAACATCAGAGCATTATCAGCGAAGCTGAGAGGATACCGCATATTGAGCCTCTCTGCCTGTCTGCGTTTTATTCCATCTGCAACCGGCACTATATATTTACGCACTGCTTCGCGGAATCTGTTGATGTCGTTCCTGTCGTAGCAGTTGCGCGTCATTCTGTAATAACCGAGCTCGACAAAATCGCTGAGACCCAGTTTCTGACTCATCCCGTGGCGTATCTCAACCAGCCTGTCATAAAGGCTGTCAAGCTTGTCCTGATTGTCCTTGTACCAGCTGCCCTCTGCTTTCCACGCGGCAAGTCTTACCTCATCATCGGCAGCGCTCTTGAATGGTCCGATCTGCGAAATAGTATAAACCTTTCCCATGAAAGGTATCTGAGCGCCTGCCAGAAGCTTCTCATACTCCGTGGTGAGATCATTCTCCTCCTGCAGGAGAGGGATGATGGAAGGATCAAATGTCTTGAGCTCTATCCCGGCATTCAGGAATACGACTTCTCCGAACTCGGCCGCAAGTTCCGTACGGTATGGTGAGGCAAGCAGTGCCTCCGTCCACTGATGCATGTACTCCTGCAGCTCAGGAAAGACTCTGTTCCAGAACGTGACTTCTCCATCGTAGAACCTGTCTCTTGTATCGATCGAGTGGCGTATCTTAGCTACTGTCGATACTGATTCGATGTGGCGTTCCAGAGCATCCTTTCTCACAAAAAGCTCTCTTGCTCTTTCATATGATTCGGCAGCTTTTAGTTCTTCTGTGAGCTTCTGCATCTCCGCTTTGACTTCCCCGATTTCAGGCCTTGTATACGGGATCTCGCTGAACTTTATCATTCTTACCTCTTTCTTCGAAACCAATGTAAATACAAAGATATATTACCATATGAAGCATACACCCAGGCAATGATCCGGGGAATTGCTGTATATTTTTGCAGGCATGCAAAAGGCCGGGACAAGCCCGGCCTTGTTTTCTGTTTCTGTTGCACCCTGTGCCTCAGATAAGTCTAAAGCAGGCTTCAGACTATGCTGCAGGCTGTGCGTACTGCAGGAAGTAGTAACCCATCGGTGTGTATCCGATGTTCTTCATTGTCTTGTTGCAGTACATGTTGGTGTAGTAGTAAACAGGAAGTACAGGGAATCCGCCTTCACCGAACAGAGCCTCTTCAGCCTCATAGAGAGCCTTGTCACGCTCAGGACCAGCAGCAGTTGCCTTTGCAGTCTTGATTGCAGCGTCGAAGTCAGGGTCGCTGTAGAGACCATAGTTGTAGGAGTTTCCTGTTACCATCAGCTCGAGGTAAGTGATAGGGTCATTGTAGTCTGCGATCCAGCCGAGACGTGCAACACCGAACTTATGCTCGCCGAGTCCGTTGGTGTAAGTGTTCCACTCCTGGTTCTCCAGTGTGATGTTGATTCCGAGAACATTGCTCCAGTCCTGTCCGCAGGCTTCTGCGATGGCCTTGTGAGCATCATCTGTGTTGAAGTTGTAAACGATCGTTGTGGCAGGGTCCCATGCGCCGTCAGCAACAGCTTCATCATAGAGCTTCTTTGCCAGCTCGCACTTACCTTCGTAAGTTGTGAGGTCAGCATCAGGATACTGCTTCGAGAGCCATGCATACATAGCACCGAGATCAGATGATCCGAATGCGAAGTCAGCGCCTGTGGAGTCAAGGATTCCGGAAGCTACAAATCCTGTAGCCGGAGTCTGTCCGCCCTGAGCTACGTTGTTTACGATGTTGTCTCTGTCAACACTGAGTACCATAGCGGCTCTGACTCTCCAGTCCTTGATCTTGTCACAGTTGAGGTAGAGGAAGTATGTGCCGACGTATGGATCGATGAAGCAGTCACCGGAATCCTGCAGGGATGAGATCATGTCTGTCGGGAACGACTCGATGAATGCCCACTCGCCTGACTGATAAGCGGAGAGGATAGCTGTCTCATCAGCGGACAGATACCAGTCGATCTCGCTTGGTCCGAGGTTAGCTGCATCATAGTACTGATCGTTTGGAACCATCTTGATCACGGAGTCGTGAGTCCACTCAGAGAGCTTGTAAGGTCCGTTGCAAACGATCTTTTCAGGTGTTGTCCAGTCATCTCCGGCCGATACAACATCCTCTCTCAGCGGCATGAGCGAAGCAAATGCGCAGAGCTCGAGGAAGTAAGGAGTATCCTGGCAGAGTGTGATCTCGAGTGTTGAATCATCAACAGCCTTGATCGCGAGCTCGCTAGGGTCCTTCTCGCCGGCCTGGATCTCAGCAGCATTAACAACAATGCCGTCGAGGAAGTATCCATAGTCAGATGCTGTGTTAGGGTCAACCAGTCTCTGCCATGAATATACCCAGTCCTGAGCCTTTACAGGCTCACCGTCAGACCACTTAGCGTCATCTCTGATCTTGAACGTATAAACGAGTCCGTCATCAGATACTTCATAGCTTGCGGCCTGACCTAAGTCAACCTTTGTCATCATCACGTTTCCGCTTTCGTCAGCCTTCTCGTCTGTCGGAACGTACTTCATGAGGTTCTCAAACATATGGTTTACATATGTGGAACCATCAACAGAGCTGATGAGACTTGGGTCGATGGTCTCAGGTTCAGAAGCGATGCATGCTGTTGCAACAAAATCCTCGCCTCCGTCGCTGCTTCCACCGCCTCCGCATGCTGTGAATGCGAACACCATAGCAATACAGAGGATCAGAGTAAGAAATTTCTTCATAAAAATTTTCCTCCTTCAATAACTTATACAGTACTGTATTTTATTAAAGTAACTTCGTGTTACATTTAATAACTTATTAATGTGCCTCTACTTATCAAGCAGATGGCATGCCGCATAATGACCGCCGCCGTGATCCTTGAATACAGGAACCTCCTGTTTGCAGCGCTCGCTTGCGTACGGGCATCTTGTGTGGAACTTGCATCCCGAAGGCGGATTGATCGGACTAGGGATATCTCCCTCGAGGATCATCCTCTCCCTCGCGCGTGTTACCACAGGATCAGGGATAGGTACAGCACTCATCAATGTTTTAGTATACGGATGTATCGGGTTCCTGTAAAGCTCATATGACTCAGCGAGCTCTACCAGGTTGCCGAGGTACATTACGCCGATGCGGTTTGAGATATGACGTACTACCGAAATATCATGTGCTATGAACAGGTATGTCAGTCCCAGTTCAGCCTGCAGGTCTTCAAGCATGTTTACGACCTGCGACTGGATGGATACGTCGAGAGCCGAGATAGGCTCGTCGCACACGATGAACTCAGGCTCCACAGCCAGAGCTCTGGCGATACCGATCCTCTGCTGCTGTCCGCCGGAGAACTCATGCGGGAACCGGTTGGAATGCTCAGTGTTGAGTCCTACCTCTTCAAGGAGCTGGTTGATCCTCGCTTCTCTCTCTCCCTTCCCGGTATACAGCTTATGGATATCAAGCGCCTCGCCTACGATCTCTCCGACCGTCATGCGGGGGTCGAGGGACGCCGACGGATCCTGAAAGATGATCTGCATCTTGCGTCTGTACGGGAGCATTTTCTCAGCTATCTTCTGCTCTGAATCGTAGATCGGTTTTCCATCGTAAATGATGGATCCTGAGGTAGGCTCGTACAGTCTGATTATTGTACGTCCCAGCGTGGTCTTTCCGCAGCCGGATTCGCCTACGAGACCCAGTGTTTCGCCCTTGAAGATGTCCATGCTGACACCATCGACAGCCTTTACCATCTGGTTCTTATTGAACCCGGACTTCTTTACGGTGAAGTACTTCTTTAAATCCTTTATTTCCAGGAGTTTGGTCTGTTCAGCCATTATTTACTTACCTCCTGTTTGTTTTTTCCCATGAAATGCAGCCAGCATGCCGAAATATGTCCGTCTCCGAGATCAGCATAAGGCGGCTCCTTTGTGAGACAGATCTTCATGCAGTGTTTGCATCTCGGACCGAAGTGGCAGCCCTGAGGAGGGTTCAGCAGATCGACCGGCGTACCTTCGATCGGTATCAGTCTCTCATGCTCATCGGCATCGAGTCTAGGCATCGACTCCAGAAGGCCCATCGTGTAAGGATGGCCGGGTCTGTAGAAAATGTCCTCATCAGTGCCCTGCTCAACGATCTTGCCTGCGTACATAACGGATACTCTGTCGCACATCTCGGCTACTACACCGAGGTTGTGCGTGATGAAGATGATAGCCGTACCGACTTTCTTCTGTATGCTCTTCATCAGGTCGAGGATCTGTGCCTGTATCGTAACATCGAGAGCCGTAGTAGGCTCATCGGCTATCAGCAGCTTAGGGTCGCATATGAGTGCCATAGCGATCATCGCACGCTGACGCATTCCGCCCGAGAACTCGTGCGGGTACTGATCCACACGCTTCTCAGCGTTGTTGATACCTACAAGCTCGAGCATTTCTATAGCGCGCGCTCTGGCCTTCTCTTTCGGATAATCCTTGTCATGACAGGTAAGAGCCTCCATGAGCTGGTTTCCGATCGTATATACCGGATTCAGGCAGGTCATTGGATTCTGGAAGATCATGCTCGCCTTGTTTCCTCTGAAGTCTCTCATCTGCTCTTCATCGTAAGCCAGCAGGTCTTCACCGTCAAACGTGATGGATCCGCCTACCACCTTGCCCGGGCTCTGGAGAAGTCCCATGATCGAATATGCTTCGACCGACTTTCCTGAGCCGGACTCGCCTACGACACCCATTACCTCATGCTCCTTGAGTGTATAGCTGATGCCGTCAACGGCCTTTACCTCACCCGCAGGAGTGAAGAATGATACCTTCAGGTCTTTTACTTCAAGCAGTGTTTTTCTATTATCTGACATCGTTCCACCTCCTACTTCTTAAGACGCGGGTCGAGAGCGTCTCTCAGTCCGTCGCCGACCAGGTTCAGGGTAAGAACTATTATTGTAAGGATCGCGCCCGGGAACAGCAACCTGTACGGGAAGATGGTTATCGTTCCGAGTGCGTCCGAACAGAGCGATCCGAGTGAAGCCATCGGTGCCGAAACTCCGAGTCCGAGGAAGGACAGGAATGATTCGAGGAAGATGGCTGACGGGATCTGCAGGCAGGTCGTGATAACGAGCTGGCCTACACAGTTAGGCAGCAGATGCCTTCTTATTATTCTGCCGTTCGAGGCACCGAGAGCTGTAGCCGCGGTAACGTATTCCTGCTTCTTCAGCATGAGTACCTGTCCGCGTACGATACGCGACATGGTTACCCAGTAGAGAAGTGCGAATGTTATAAAGATGCTTACGATACCGGCGCCAAGCGTGGACAGCGCGTTTGCGAACCACGAATTGGATGCGTCAAACCATTTCTGAAGAGGATCCTTCAGAACTACCTGAAGCAGCAGCACGAGCAGTATCTCAGGTACGGAATAAATGAGCTCTACTATTCTCATCATTACGAAGTCGACGACGCCTCCGCAGAGTCCGGAGATCGCTCCGTAGATGGAACCGATCACCAGAACGATGAGTGCAGCTACGATGCCGATGATGATGGATACTCTCGCTCCGTACATGGTCCTTGCCAGCAGGTCACGGCCCTGGGAGTCTGTACCCACCATGTGAGGGAACACCTTTTTCGCGGTTTTGAGCTCCTTTGCACCATCGGTGACCTCGCTCGTGAATGCGAGAGGTGTCGATCTCTTTATCTCGCCGTTCATGATGTGAACTTCTCTTACTGTTGAAAGCTCGCCATCCTTGAGTATGATCACGGAATCCGACAGCTTCTTGTCCAGATTGAAGCAGTAGGTATTTCCTTTAAATTTAAAGTAGTAATCACCGGGATCGAGTCCCGTGGATGAGCCAGGCTGGAGTGCAGTTGCAAACATGCAGTCCACCTTATCTTCTATACTCTTGATCTTGGCTTCCTGATCGGAATACTCAAACGGACCAAGCTTCTGCGAACTTCTGTATTGATTTGCGTAGTCGTAAGGAATAAGCGATGGTCCCAGGAATGCGAAGAGCAGCACAATTATGAAGATCCCGAGAGCTACCATGGAAACGGTATTATTTTTGAATCTTCTGGCCGCATCTCTCCAGTAGGAGACGCTCTTTCTTATTTCTACCATGTTCTCCTTCTCTGATTCCGTTGCCGGCTCAAAGTCGGAGGCGCTGATGTCGTAGTCAGCCCAGACTTTATCAGGATCGACCTGGAACGGGCTGAATTCTTTGAATGCCTGTTTCATGATTCCTCCTTATTCGTCTGTTGAGCTGAGCGTGATCCTAGGATCGATCACCTTATATACGATATCCACAACAAGGTTCATTCCGATTACCAGTATGGATACTACGAAGGTGGTCGCCATGATCACGGTGTAGTCACGGTTGATGACGCTCTCTACAAAGTATTTGCCGAGTCCCGGGATCGAGAATGTAGTCTCTACAACGAACGAGCCGGTGATTATGAATGCGATCAGCGGTCCGAGGAATGTGACTACAGGGATCAGCGAATTCCTGAGAGCATGCTTGAGTACTATCCACTTGTTCCTGACACCCTTTGCCCTTGCGGTACGGATATAGTCCTGATTGATCGCATCGAGCATGGAAGTTCTTGTCAGTTTGGCAATATAGCAGACGTCATAGAACGAAAGTGATATTACCGGCATGATATAAGCCTTCCAGTTTGTCAGACTCCCCGAAAGTACAGGCAGAAGCTGCGCCTTGACTCCTAAATAGATCAGCAGTGTCGCGGCAAGTACAAATGTCGGGATAGCTACTCCGACAGTAGTAAGCACCCTTAACAATCCGTCCACCCAGGTGCCTCGTTTATATGCCGCCAGGCACCCAAGCGGTATGCCCAGGACAACTGCGACAAGAACGGCGAGCAGGCCCAGTCTCATGGATAATCCGAATTTGCCCTGTCTGAAGAGGATGTCTTTAACAGGGGTTCCTTCCTGCATCTTAAGGGAAACACCCAGATCTCCCTTGCAATAGTTAACCAGATAGTTCTTAAGCTGAACTATGAGAGGTTTGTCGAGACCATATTTCTGGTTCGCCAGTTCTATCTGCTGAGGGGTGGACTTCTCTGTCAGGAACGGGCTTCCAGGAATGGTGTTCATCAGGAAGAAAGTGATCGTCATGATAAGGAGCAGAGTTGCTACTGCTGCTGCCAGTCGCTTAGCTATGTAAATAAGCAAATTATCACGTCCTTTCTCGTGTTATAGTGTCTCATAGTATATGACACTAGCGTATTTTATCACATATTCATCACATTTAGTAAAAAAAGAGCACTTTTAGTGCTCTTTTTAATATCTTTTCATAAAAAGCGCTGTCTGTCACAAGCCGGCTTTTATCGTCTCACAAAACAGACCGGCGATCTGTCTGTGACCTTCTTCAGTCAGATGCTCACAATCGGGTGCGACTTCTATACCTTTTGTTGCATCGGCAAACTTCACGCCGTGCCGCTCTGCTATTTCCCTGTAAAGCGGACCTATATCCAGTGACTTCTGCACTGATCCGGCAGTAAGCTTGTCTGCAAACGGTGATTTTGCTATGTCTCCCTGTATAGCTGCAGGCGCGGCAACGATTATCTCCGGAACGTAGCCCTGCAGTACAGGAGCCTCTTCCTCAACAATACTTACGAGTTTCTCCATGCCGTCTGCTATGTCTCCGGCCGAAAGCCCGAGTTCTTTATCGCAGTCGTTGGTGCCCAGCATTATGATAACGAAGTCCACGGGCTTATGTGTGCCCAGACACGCCGTAAAGCAGCTCATACCGTTCTTCCACGCTGCCCCGGGTCTGTCATAGGCGGTCGTCCTGCCGTTGAGGCCCTCTGAGATCACCTCATATCTGTTTCCCAGCATCTCTCCGAGCAGCGTAGTCCAGCGCTTGTCATACGGGTATCTTCCACAGGTTTGCGGGTCATATCCGTATGTATTGGAATCGCCGTAGCAGAGCACTGTGATCATATCGTGAGAGGCGTCTTTTGTAAGAGCCTTGTCCAGATCTGCCATGAGTTGATCATGATCCCTGAAAACGATCCCCTTCATGCCGAGTTTCTTCCCGACATCAATGTTTTCTTTATGATCATCGATGAAGAGGCATTCTTCAGGGACAAGTCCGTATTTCTCAAACAGTTTTCCGTATATCCCTGCATCCGGTTTTATTTCATGCACATCACACGACCATATTCCCCCGTCCATGTGTGAGACAAAGTCAAACGCAGCGGTATTTGAAGCCTTCACGTGCTCAGACATATTTGAGAGGAAATACACTCTGTATCCCTTTTCTTTCAAAGAATCCACCAGCGGTACCGGCCAGTCCAGCTTCCTGACGCACTCACCTATGCGGTCGAATGACTCTTTTATCTCAGCACGGAGATCAGGTGCACCACTGTAGAACAGCTCAAGTATCTCCTCTTCGCTGAGCCTTGCTATGTCGAGTTCCTGCCAGTATCCGCTTCCGAATACGGCTTCTGCTATGCGTATGGCCTTCTCCCTGCCGAAAAGCGATACGAGATAGTCCATCGCATCAAAGCCGATGAGTACATTTCCGATGTCAAAAACAATGTTCCGGATCATTTCGTCTCTCCGTTCTCACTATTTTTGCGGCCTGTCCTCTCAGCGAGAGAACTGAACCACTTAAGGCGTGAATCTGCTTCAGAGAATGCTTCCTCAACTGTTTTACCCGGCATCTTCCATTTCCAGTTGCCTTCAGGTACTCCCGGCACGTTCATTCTCGCATCTTCACCGAGCATGAGCACATCCTGGATCTGCAGCATGGCCAGCACTGCCGGACTTTCATATATCTTCCGGATGACAGCAAGAGCTTCAACGGTGCTTCCCATCTCAGTGCTGCTGTTTTCCGGATTCTCCCAGTCTTCGTACTGCCCTTTTGCAGCTCTCTCTTTCAGGAATCCTATGAGAGTATTATTGTCATGTGTGCCTGTATAGAATGCCCTGTGTTCAGCTTTCTCAGGTTCTTTCTCACACATCGCCTTCATGTGGTCAGCAGAAAACTGCCAGATATCCATTCCCGGCAGTCCGCTGAGCTTCAGGAGGTTCATGACTCCGGCATCAAGGTGTCCGAGATCTTCAACGAGTATCTTCATTCCAAAGTTCTCTGCTCTGAGCATGCCCAGGAGGTCGGCAATGAATCTGAGTCCGGCGCTGTGCTGCCAGCAGCCGTCCTTAGGGTCTCCGCCCTCCGGTATAGCATAGTATTCAGACAGACCTCTGAAATGATCTATCCTGAGTATGTCAAAGCGTTCCGCACACTGACGTATGCGTCTGAGCCACCAGAAGTAGCCATCGTCTTTCATCACATCCCAGTCATACAAAGGGTTTCCCCAGTCCTGACCTATTTTGCTGAACGCATCAGGCGGTACTCCTGCGTGCACGCTTTGTGTGCCTGTATCATTCATCCTGAAAAAATGCTTGTTTGCCCAGACATCGGCAGAATCCGCTGCCATGTACATCGGCAGGTCTCCCATAAGACGCACGCCCTTTGAGTTCGCGTAAGCCTTGAGATCGTTCCACTGTGAGAAGAAGCAGTACTGCTCGCCCACAAGCTTGCTTGCCTTCGTTCTCTGCTCATCAGTAAGCGTACTGATAAATTCAAGCGAATCCGCATTTTTGTATTTCTCCGGCCATTTATACCACGGTTTGCCGTCGTGCATCTCCTTGATCAGATTGAACGCGATATAATCGTGCAGCCAGTAATCGTTGCTCTTAATGAAGTCGTAATAACCTTCGGTATCCGGTAGTTCACTGTAATCAATGAATGCAGGATCTCCCGCGAATGCGGCATAGCTGCTGTAAGGAGAATTTCCCACTCCTGCCGGATTGACCGGAAGCACCTGCCATACGGTGAATCCCGCAGAGGCGATCTTATCCACAAATTCTTTTGCGCCTTTTCCGAGCTTTCCTTCAGGCAGCGAGCTTATGTGGCAGATCACGCCTGCGCTTCTGCCAAGGTCTTCTGCCTCAGGTTTCTCCGCTCTGAGACTGATCACCATTGCGGAGAGACTGTCCATCTTAATGACACCAAGGCTTCCGTCTCCGTCGAGAGGCAGCTCTTCCGAAGTCAGGAGCTCCAGCGCGTATTTGCCTCTGAGGCCTTCAATTCCGCTCAGATCCACTTCAGCCGGCCTGTATCTCCTGTTTGCGATCACGAGCATAGTCTCTTCCGTGCCGGCGATATCCCTTCCCGTGCGGGTGAAGGCGAGTACGTCTTCGTCTATTCCGTATCTGCCCGAGAGGAACTCGAAACCGCCGTCCTTCAGTACCGGGTGCTCATCATACATAAGACCGAGCATCCTGTAATGGTATCCGAGGTCAAGGTTTTCAAAGCCCCATGGAAAACCGCTCCTGTTAGCCGGGTCGGTGCCGCCCATCAGGCCTGCTTCATCACCATAATATATGCACGGGACTCCCGGAAGACAGTACTGCAGGGTCGAAAGCAGCTTGACCTTTTTTGTTGCCGAGCTGTAGTCCTCTTCAGCAGCCATCATTGTCATGATGCGTGCCCTGTCGTGGCTTCCCAGAAGGTTGAGAGTTGCATATAAATTCTCCGGAGGATAGTTCTCCGCAATGTTCATGAATCTTTCAGCAGCTCCTGATGCGCCTATGGTGTAGTTTATGTAGTCGAGCAAAATGTCTCTCAGCGGGTAATGCATCGTGGAGTCGAGCTCATCACCCATGAAGTACATCCGGCGCTCGCCATAACTTATTTTGTTGCTGGCATCCTCCCATACCTCGCCGAGAAGAAGTCCGTCCGGGTCAGTCGCCTTTATCCTTGCGCGGGTCTCAGCTATGAAGGAATCCGGAAGTTCATCAGCTACATCCAGTCTCCATCCTGAAGCGCCTTTCTTCATCCAGTGGGCAACGACGCCGTCCTCTCCGAGTATGAAATTCCTGTAGTCAGGGTCGTTTTCATCCACTTCAGGCAGGTCTTCAACTCCCCACCAGCTGTGGTATCCGTAGCGCTCGTTTTTATCGAACTTGAACCATTTTCTGTAAGGCGAATCCTCATTGCCCCATGCTCCGGCAGCGTTCTCTTCATCCGGGCGCATCTCTGAGTAATTGCCCGCTTTGTCGAAGTAGATGCTGTCAGCTCCGGTATGGCTGAATACGCCGTCAAGTATGATGCGCATGCCTTTTTCCTTTGCTGCAGCTGCCAGTTCTTCAAAGTCAGCGTCAGTTCCCAGCGCTCCGTCTATGTGCATGTAGTCTCCGGTATCATAGCGGTGATTTGAGGATGCTTCAAACACAGGGTTCAGGTAAATGCATGTGACACCGAGCGATCTCAGATAGTCCAGCTTCTCTTCTATTCCCTTAAGGCTTCCGCCCATCATAGGCCATTCGACAACTTTGCCGGTCTCATCGCGCACGTAGAAAGCAGCTCTTGTCCAGTCCTCCTGAATGATCCGCTTCATGTCGCTGCGCCTGTCATTGACCCTTTTATTTGCAGCTTCGGTCCTCTCATGCCATCCCCCGTCACGGAAAAACCTGTCCGGGAATATCTGATAAACTATTCCGTTCCTGTACCATTCAGGCACTTCAGCTGCCTTGTACACCGTTATCTGATAGCGGTGAGGATCGTCCACATACTTCCTGCCCTCTCCGCCGAGATCTTCAGCATTGTTTCCATAGTAAAAGACCGCCCTGCTGTCCTCGCGTTCTGTCTCAATTTCGAATGCATACCAGACCAGGCAGCCTTCATCAGGCAGCGAAAATGACGCTGCATATCTTCCTTCTCCCTCTTCCTTCATGTCCAGATAGTGGATCTCCGGATCGTCTCCATGCCACAGCATCAGCCTGACAGCTTCGGGAGCAGGATCGCTTATTTCAATAGCAAGAGAGACCTTCGTCCCGGTTTGCGCCGCTCCGAAGGGCTCTCTGTATTCTGGTTTTCTTGAATCGTGTATTATTTTCATATTTTCTGTTTCAATAGTTTGTCATATAGCTTGCGGTATTTCTCAGCAGATTCCTCCCATCCGAAATGCGTCCTTACAGCATTTTGCTGGAGTTCCTGCCATGTATCCTTCTGGTCGTACCAGAGACCGATGGCCAGATCGACTGCACTGCGCAGGCCGTTTGCGTCGAAATCCTTGAATGAGAATCCGTTAGCTGTATTTCCGTAATCCCAGTATCCTTTTACAGTGTCCTTGAGTCCGCCTGTCTCTCTTACCAGCGGAAGCGTTCCGTAACGCATGGATATCATCTGTGCAAGGCCGCAAGGCTCAAAGTCGGAAGGCATCAGGAAGACGTCGGCTCCGGCATAGTATCTTCTTGAGAGCTTTTCATCAAAAGCTATGCGCGCGGCAAATCTCGACTGATTGTGATATGCGAAATCGGCTATTGCGTGCTCATACAGATATTCTCCTGTTCCGAGTACAGCCAGCTGCATTTTCCTTTCCCTGAACTCAGGCATGAGCTCGGCGATAAGGTTCGCTCCCTTCTGAGTCGTAAGGCGGCTGACCATTGCAAACAGAGGCACATCAGGATCCTCTTCGAGTCCGAGCTCTCTCTGAAGAGCCAGCTTGTTCTGAACTTTTTTTCCGAGAGTCTTTCCGCTGTAGTTGACTGCAATTGCCTTGTCGGTCTCAGGATCATAGTTGTCGAGGTCGATCCCGTTTATCAGGCCGCTCAGCTTGCTGTGCATCTCCTGGAAAAGGCCCTCGAGTCCCTCACCGTATCTGGCTGTGCATATTTCTTCCGCATAGGTAGGGCTGACCGTTGTGACTGCATCCGAGTAGATGACAGCGCCTTTGAGGAAGTTGACCGTATCGAAGTGACGCATCTCCTCTTCGGCAGGCGTGCCTCCCAGACCGCAGACATCGCCGGTCACATAGCTGCTGAACATACCCTGGAATTTCAGGTTGTGTATAGTGAACACAGTCCTGATCTGCTCAAACAGCGGATCATCTTTATAAAGCTCTTTTAAATAGACCGGGATCAGCGCGGTATGCCAGTCGTTGCAGTGGATGATATCAGGCCTGAAGTTCTTTTCTATGTACCTGACCGTCTCGAGCACAGCTTTAGAGAAGAAAGCTACTCTTTCGGCATCATCGAATTCGCCGTAGACCTGTCTGCGGTCAAAATAGTACTCGTTGTCAAGGAAGTAGTATTTTACTCCGCCTTTCATGAGCGTGAAGAGTCCGCAGTACTGATTTCTCCATCCGAGCGGCACCTCATAGCTGGTCACGAATTTCATTCTGCTCTTATACTCTTCAGGTATGGAGCTTATAAGCGGCAGAATGACCCTCGCGTCAAACTCATCGTTCTTGAGATGGACAGGCAAAGCCCCGGATACATCTCCGAGGCCGCCGGTCTTGATAAAAGGTGATGCTTCGAATGCTGCGAAAAGTATTTTTTTCTTAGCCATATAGCACCCCGTTCTTTCTAGATTGTGCTGTTCTTTCCGATGATAACCGGTTCCCTTTCGCCGCCGTAGATCTTTACGCCAGGGTTGATCGTTACGTACTTGTCTACGATAACGTTGTCGAGTACTGCGCCCTCACCTATGATGCCGTGCATCATGATCACGGAGTTGCGTACAACAGCTCCTTTAGCGATGTGGCAGCTTCTGAAGATGACGCTGTTTTCTACCCTGCCTTCGACGATGCAGCCTGTCGAGATGACGGAATTCCTTACATCTGCCTCCGGATAGTGGAATACAGGCGCCTCATCCTGTGCCTTTGTAAAGATAGGTCTTTCAGGATTGCAGAACACCTCATTGCGGATGTCGTAGTCTGTCATTCCCTGATTTACCTTCAGGAACTCCCATGGATTCTTTATCTTGCCGAGATAGCCCCTGAATTCGAAAGTGCCGATATCAATGTTGCTCTTGTTGTCACGGATCAGCTCTATCATGTCCATGTACTCAAGCGCTTTATACCATTTCAGGAAGTCAAGCATGTATGTTCTGTTGATGATGAAGCAGTCTGCAAAGTAATTCGACCAGCCGAAGCTCTCATTATGGATAGCAGTCACCTCGCCGTTTTCGTTGATGTCAAGGAAGTATCCGTGGAACTCCTCTCCTCTAGGGACCTTCTTGTACATCATGGTGATAGGTTTGCCTGATTCTGCATGAGCCTTGATGAAAGGTCCGAAGTCCATGTTGCAGACATCTGTACTGCCTGACATTATCACGTAGTCGGCATCATCCTTGTAGAAGAATCTGTCGCATTTTAGCAGATCTCTCATGAGGAATCTGCTGCCTGACTTCTGCATGCCGTATACAGAACCCGGCATTACAAAGAGACCGCCTCTTTTGCGGGCGAGCGACCATGGGTTGCCCACGCCGATATGGTCAATAAGTGAACCGGAGTCAGCAGGCGCTATTACACCGACTGTAGTAATGCCTGCGTTTGCCATGTTTGAAAGTGCAAAATCAATGAGCCTGTATCTGCCACCATAAGGGAGCGATGCCAGGGTCCTGTTTTCAAGCAGTTCTCCGAATTCGCTGCTGCCATAGTTTGCGGAAATAAGTCCGATCGTTTTCATGTTCCTGTATCCTCCTTTCCTATATCGACAGATTGGTCTTGCCGTAAACCTGTATGTCGCCGTCAGGATCGCCTATTACTGCATTATCTTCAACGACGGCGCCCTCATTGATGATGGCCTTCGTGATGCGGCAGTTGCGGCCTACCCATGCATTAGGAAGGATTATCGAGTCCTCGATCACCGATCCGGCACTCACTACAGCGCCCGAGCCCAGTATGGAGTGGTTGACACTTCCGTAAACCGTGCATCCGTTGCAGATGAGCGAATTGCGTATATTTGCTTCGCGGCCGATATACTGCGGAGGATACATGTTGGCATTGGAGAAGACCCTGTCGTCTCCGGTGAAAACGTTGATGCTGTCCAGGTTGTCCATCAGATCCATCTGGCTGTCATAATAGCTCTGGACAGTACCGACGTCTCTCCAGTATCCTGCAAACCTGTATACCGTGAGTTTCTTTCCTTCTCCAAGGAGCTTCGGTATGAGGTCGTTTCCGAAGTCATGCGAAGAGCCTTCTGTCTCGTGATCTTCGAGCAGCGCCTTGCGCAGGACATCCCACTTGAAGATGTAGATACCCATCGAAGCAAGATTGCTGTCCGGTTCTTTCGGCTTTTCGGAGAACTTCACGATATTGCCCTGCTCATCAGCAGTCATGATACCGAATCTGCTTGCATCTTCCCAAGGCACCTCGATTACGGATACGGTAAGATCGGAACTGTTCTTTTCATGCTCCTCGAGCATAAGGTTGTAGTCCATCTTGTAGATATGGTCGCCCGAGAGGATCAGTACGTTCTCAGGGTCATACATATCTATGAAATCGATGTTGTGGTAAATTGCGTCAGCTGTGCCCTCATACCACTCTCCGCCGGCTGCTCCGGCATAAGGAGGCAGAATGTGTACGCCGCCGTCATTGACTGCCATGTCCCAGGACTCGCCTGTACCAACATATCTGTTGAGGACAAGCGGCTTGTACTGTACCAGTATGCCCACTGTGTCAATTCCGGAATTGACACAGTTCGAGAGTCCGAAGTCGATTATCCTGTACTTGCCTCCGAACGATACAGCCGGCTTGGCAATGCTGGTAGTCAGGTCATAGAGCCTGCTGCCCTGCCCTCCGGCCAGGAGCATAGCTAACATTTTTTTCTTTTTCATACTCATCAGCCTCTTGTAGTAATTTAATTATATATTCCAGATATCTTTTGCATATTCAGCGATGGTGCGGTCGCTGGAGAAGAACGCCGAGTTGGCGATGTTTGCCAGCGACATGCGGGCCCATCTTTCCTTATCGTTGTAGATCTTATCCATGTTCTCCCACTCCTTAACGTAAGAGTCGAAGTCTCCGAGCACGAAGTATTCATCATTGCTCCTGATCATTGCATCGTGGATGCTCCAGAAGTTGTAGTCGCTGCGGCTGAATGTGCCGTCAATCAGCTGGTTTGTCATACGCTGAAGTCTTGGATCTTCGCTGATGACATACTGTGAGAAATATCCTCCGTGCTTGTAATAGCTGTCTGTCTCCTCTGACGAGTATCCGAAGATACAGATGTTGTCCAAGCCAGCAAGCTGGCTTATCTCAACATTAGCTCCGTCCATCGTGCCGAGCGTGACTGCTCCGTTCATCATGAACTTCATGTTTCCTGTGCCGCTGGCTTCCTTGCCGGCTGTCGAGATCTGCTCGCTTATGTCAGCTGCAGGATAGATCAGCTGTGCGTTTGACACGCAGAAGTTCTCGATAAATACCACCTTGATCCTCTGGCTGACTACAGGGTCGGAATTGACCATGTCTGCCAGACTGTTGATGAACTTGATCACTTCTTTTGCAAAGGCATAGCCCTGAGCAGCCTTTCCGGCGAAGATAAAGGTATAGTTGTTGATCGGCAGGTCAGGGTTCTCCTTGAGTCTGTTGTAGAGATCGAGGATCTTGAATCCGTTGAGCAGCTGTCTCTTGTAAGCGTGGATCCTCTTTACCTGTACGTCGAATACCGAATCCGGATCGACTTCTATCTCCATGCGGTCTGCAATATACTTTGCAAGCCTCTCTTTGTTCTGTCTCTTGACAGCCATGAGCTCTTCGAGGAACGCGCTGTCCTGTGCGTATTCTTCGAGTTTCTTGATCTGTTCAAAATCTGTCTGCCAGTCGGTTCCTATGCTCTTGTCGATAAGACGCGCCAGACCCGGATTGGCCTGCATCATGAATCTGCGGTGGCTTATTCCGTTTGTCTTGTTGTTGAATTTGTTAGGCTGCAGCTCATAGAACTTGCTGAATATAGTCTTTGTAAGGATATCACTGTGCAGAGCCGATACTCCGTTTACAGAATGGCTTCCGACAACGGACAGATTGGCCATCTTTACCTCATTATCCCAAAGAGGCGATGTCTCGCGGCTCAGCGTATGCCAGTCATCAGCTTCAAGCGGAAGGCTCTCCTGCCAGCGCTTGTTTATCTCATCTATTATCATGTAGATCCTAGGCAGAAGCTGCTGGAAGTGAGGAATCTGCCACTTTTCAAGAGCCTCAGGCAGAACAGTGTGGTTCGTGAACGAAGTCGTTGCCCTTACTATCTTCCATGCGTCTTTCCACTCGAGTCCTTCCTCATCGATGAACACTCTCATGAGTTCAGGGATGCACATGGTAGGATGTGTATCGTTTATGTGGATCTGTATCCTGTCAGCGAACTTATCCCACTGCTTCGTTCCATAACGGGATTTGTACTCCCTGATTATCATGCCGATTCCTGCGGCAACGAGGAAGTACTCCTGTCTGAGACGGAGCTGCTTGCCGATACCGTTTGTATCATCCGGATAAAGGATGCTGGTAAGAGCCTCTATCTCGCTGCGCTCTTTCATCGCCTCGCTGTAGTTGCCGGCATTGAATGCGTCCATGTCAATAGTGTCGTGCACAGGCTGAGCATCCCAGAGATGGAGTGTATTGACTGTGCGTCCGCCGAATCCAAGGATAGGCACATCATAAGGCACGGCCCTGATTGTCGTATAGTCGACATGCTTGTATTCCATCTGGCCGTCCTTTAAAGATCTCTCGACCTTTCCTCCGAATTTTACGATCACGGAATCATATGGCTTTGCTCTTTCCCAGATATAGCCTTCATCGAGCCATGCATCAGGTACTTCGATCTGATGCCCGCTCACTATTTTCTGCTTAAAGAGTCCGAATTTATATCTCAGGCCCATTCCATCGCCCTTGATGCCGAGCGCTGCCATCGAATCGAGGAAGCACGCTGCAAGTCTTCCGAGACCGCCGTTTCCGAGTCCCGGATCCGGTTCCACATCAAGGAGATTCTCAAGGTAAGTTCCCATTTCCGCGAGGCCTTCAGCCGCGAAGTCGCGTATGCCGAGGTTGAGAAGATAGTTCTCCATCAGCTTTCCGATGAGGAATTCCATGGAGAAGTAATAAACCTTCTTATCTTCCTTCTTTTTCTGTCCGGACAGTATCTCTACTGCGCCTGTTCTTTCAGCGGCTTCTCTCTCTACAAGCCTTGCAAGGACAGCGAATTTGTCTTTGTCATCCAGATGTTCAGGGTCTCTTCTGAACATCGTGTTAGCTATACGTTTGTACTCTGTTTTGAAATCGTCTTTGTTTCTTATCATCTGAAATCCTTTAATGATCCTTTCTGTTATAATTTTTTTGGAATATTGCTGCTCCGACAACAGGCATTTTTATCTTGATAGAATAAGGCATGCCGTGTCTTGGCTTTTTTCTTGCGCGGACCTGGCGCGTATTTACCCTGCCGCTTCCGGCATATTTTACATTGTCGGAGTTTATTATCTCTTTATAGTAACCCGGTTCCGGGACACCTATCTCAAATTCATCGAACGCCTCGACTGCCATGTTGAGTGCACATATGAGGAGCTCACCCGGATCGTCCTTTGAGGTCGATCTGGCGCGTCTGTAATATGTGAGCACCTTCTGTCTCCTGTCATCAGGATCTATCCACTTGAAGCCCTCCCAGCTGTTATCATCTGACCACAGAGCCGGATGGCTTGTGTAGATATGGTTAAGATCCTTTATGAACTTCTGGTGCTTCTCATGGTTCTCGTATCCGAGCAGGAACCACTCAAGCCCCTCATACTCACGCCATTCGATGAACTGCGCTATTTCATGCCCCATGAAGTTGAGCTTTTTGCCCGGGAATGTCATCTGATACATCGCCAGAAGCCTTGTGCCGGCAAACTGTCTCCAGATGTCTCCAGGCATGCGCCCAATAAGACTCTTTTTTCCATGTACGACCTCATCATGTGAAAGCGGGAGTACATAGTTTTCGCTGTATGCATAAGTCATGGAGAACGTCAGCTTATTGTGAGCTCCTTCCCTCCAAGGGAAGTCAGTCGACATGTACTCCAGTGTATCGTTCATCCAGCCCATGTTCCACTTGAAATGGAATCCAAGACCGCCGTTTGAAGGCGGCTGCGTTACCATCGGCCAGGCTGTGCTCTCTTCTGCGACCGTAACAGCGCCTCTGACTTCATTGCCGATCATGTAGTTGAACTCCTTAAGGAACTCAACTGCTTCCAGATCGGTCTCGCCGCCATATTTGTTGAACCTCATTTTCGATTTATCGCTGACCCCGAAGTTCAGATACAGCATGCTCGTGACGCCATCTACCCTCAGTCCGTCAGCATGGTACTCATCGAGCCAGTACATAGCATTCGACAGCAGAAAACTTCTTACCTGAGGTCTTCCGAAGTCGAATTTATATGTGCCCCAGTCCGGATGGACTATGCTTTCATATAACTTGTCTCCGTTGAAATCCCTGAGTCCGTGGTCATCAGGACAGAAGTGCCCAGGCACCCAGTCGAGAATGACTCCTATACCTTCCTTATGGAATGTTTCGATAAGATACTTGAGTCCATGAGCGGAACCGTATCTTGAAGTCGGCGCATAGAAGCCCGTCACCTGATAGCCCCAGGAAGCATCGAGCGGATGCTCCATGACCGGCAGGAACTCTACATGCGTATAGCCCATGTCTTTCACATAAGGAACCAGCATGTCGGCAAGCTCCCTGTAAGAATAGAAAGCTTCTTTGTCTTCGCCTTCAGGACGCTTCCACGATCCCAGATGGCACTCGTAGATATTCATAGGAGAAGTGAAGTTGTTTTTCGCCTCTCTCGCCTTCATCCACTCTTCGTCATGCCACTCATACCAGAGTTCGGTCACGATCGAATCGGTCCCCGGCCTTTTGACGGACATGAACGCGAATGGATCCGCTTTGGAAAGGATATCACCTCTTGCAGTTTCGATCTGGTATTTGTAATGATCCCCGGCCTTTGCTCCCGGCACGAAGCATGTCCATACACCTGTATTACCGATATGTTCCATCACGGCAGAGGCATCCCATCCATTGAAGTCTCCGGTCACTCTGACCGACTTCACGTCAGGAGCCCACAGCGTAAACTGGACGCCCCCATCTGCGATATGCGCTCCGAAAGTCCTGTAAGCATGATGAAGCTTGCCGGTGTTGTAAAGATACAGGAGCTCGTTTGTAAGCTGTTCTCTTGTATTACTCATATATTCCGTCCTTCTGTGCTATATTTCGACATCGTAATTAATAGGGCGAGCCTTCGGATAGAATCCCGATCTGTAATCAGCCGCTGACATTCTTTTGATAGTCGTGATCGCGGCAATGTACAGGATCACTACAAAAATCAGCAGCGGGATCGTGCCCGGCTCTCCAAGGAATGCGAATGTATCATAAGTTCCGTGGATCAGCATCGGCACAAGAAGCGCCAGTATTGTGTACCCGATTTTAGCTCCGTTATTGCCCAGAATGGCAGCTTTCTTGGAGTATGAGTAGATCACACCCATGAATACTCCGCAGAACGCATGAAGAGGTATGGCTGTGAATGCTCTTACGATCGCAGTCTGGAAGCCGTACATCGCTACATAGTTGATGTTCTCATAAACGGCAAACCCGACCGCGGCCGATACTCCGTAAACGATGCCGTCAAATCTGTAGTTGAATCCCGCATATTTCCATGAACCGAGTTTCATCGCCAGGAACTTCACGATCTCTTCAACAAATGCTGCCATGCAGAACGATGTAGTCACCGCGTACTCCAGCGATCCCTGAGGATACTGCGGGAGAAACTGGCTCTCAAACATCTCAAGATAAGCAGCGGCAAAGCAGGAGAGCACACCGAAGAGAATGATCTTTATGATCAGACCAAGCGGCTCTTTCTCGACCTTGTCCTTTCTATAAACATAAATGATTATCAGCAGGCCCGGTATTATCGCCAGAGCCATAAGATTACTGTCCATTTGCGTATGCCTCCCCTTTTCCTCTTTTTATTCCGGCTTTTCTGACATGTTTCAGAGTTTGTTTCTATTGTTCTTATATAGAATGAGAATGTACCAGATGCAGCATGCAAGCAGCACACCTCCAAGTATTTTTAATATGACTGCCATGTATTTCCGCCTTTCAAATCAGTAGATCTCTCTGATACCGCCTCCGATAAACTGATCATACAGAGCTTCGAGTGTGGCGATCTGCTCACGTATTTCAGCGCCGTTATCAGTATCTCTTATCCTGAGTCTGACAGGTTCGGTATGCACCAGATGCATCACAGGTCTGTGGAAGGTCTGTGTACCGTCTTCCTGAAGCGGCTCATAAGGCTGATGCTCGGCAAGATACATGTGCTTCGATGTCATTATGGCTGTATATCCGGCTATACCCGTTGTCTTATGATATGCCTTCGAAATACCTCCGTCGATAATGAACAGTTTTCCGTTCGCCTTGATAGGGGTCTCCCCTTTGGTAAGCTTGACCGGAACGTGTCCGTTCAGTATGTATCCATGCTCAGGATCGAGTCCGAAATCCTTGAGTATCTTTACTGCTATCTCCTCTTTATCTATCAGTTTATAGTAAGGTATCTTGTTTTCTTTATGTGTTGACTTGTCGGCAATGAAGTATCTCTCGAAAGTCGTCATCTTGTCCTTGCCGAACAGCGGTGAATCCTCGGACAGCCACAGATACCACATGATCGATGCGGCTTCTGCAGAGGTCCTGCCGTCAGACTGCTTGCCGCGGGCATCTCTGATCATCTGATCGAGTTTGCGCATATATGCAGCGCCTTTGTATTTCTTTCCGTCGATCTCAACAGGTTTGAAATTGCCGCGCTCATTTAAGATCATGCATCCGTGATACAGAAGATTGCCGTTCATGATCTTGAAGAGCGATCCGTGAGTGAACATGTAGTTGATGTGCCTCTGCAGTTTCTCCGAATTGAGTATCGAAGACTCGAGAGCGACCATTACTTCCTCTTCCGCTTCTGTCAGTTTGTATGGATCCTTTGGATCGACAGTCGGGAAGTTCATGTCTCTCATAGGCCACTCAACGCCGTCCACCATTACCGTTCCCTTTTCGAAATCGATAGCCTCGAGGAGGTTACGGTGCTCGAGGTGATATTCAGGATGAGCCTGGATCTCCTGCCCCTCTATCTTGAACTGGATGATCGAGATCATCTTGTGCATCTTTGCAGCCAGCTTAGGAGGGATAGGATCGTATTTATTTGTTTCAAGCACGTTCGGCATGAAGAATTCGCACGGGTCGTCCTTGTAGATATGCTGAGCCAGCGATGCCAGCGGACGCAGATTGAATCCGTAGCCGACCTCGAGCATGTCGAAGTTGTTGTAGCGGACGTTTATGCGGATCATCGTGGCGATGCACGCTCTGTTTCCGCAGGCCGCGCCCATCCACAGGATATCGTGGTTGCCCCACTGGATATCCACGCCGCGGTTGGCCATGAGATAGTCCAGAACGACATGGGATTTAGGACCTCTGTCGAATATATCTCCGATAATGTGGAGTCTGTCGACGACCATGTTTGCTATGGTCTCTGTGATATCAATGATGAACTCCCTGGCTGCATCATACTCTATGATGGTATCGATGATCTCATCATAGTATTTATGTCTGTCAAGTACATTATCTGCGAAAAGAAGTTCGTCCATGATGTATGACGAGAACACAGGCAGACGTTTCTTGACCTTGGATCTGGTATATTTGTTTGATACGACGCGGCAGATCGCGATGAGCCTTCTGATCGACACCTTGCACCAGGCGCCAAAGTCTTTTTCGGTCTTCTCCCTCCTGGCCATCTCTGCCTCAGGATTGTATATGAGAGAAGCAAGCGCATCACATTCGCTTTCGGTCAGGATGTTGCCGAAAACTTCGTCTATCCTCATGCGGATCATTCCCGAACCGCTCCTGACGAAATGATGGAATGCATCGTATTCGCCGTGGATGTCGCTCAGGAAAAATTCGGTGGCCTTAGGCAGAGCCAGAATAGCTCTGAGGTTGATGATCTCGGTCCTTACGCTTCTGCGGTTAGGATACTTCTCGGCCAGAAGCTTGAGATAATTGATATCAGGCATGATGTCCTCCGTTCACTTTGTTCAGTCGTTAGAAATCTTCATGATGTCGGCTCCGAGAGCCTTGAATTTGCCTACGAAATCCTCGTAGCCTCTTTCAATGTGATATATCTCGCTTATCTCCGTTGTCCCTTTTGCTGAAAGTCCCGCGAGCACCATGGCAGCTCCGGCCCTGAGGTCGGTAGCTCTTACCTTTGCGCCTTTGAGGTGTTTGCCTCCCGGTACCAGAGCTTCTCTGTTTTCAATGATTATGTCTGCGCCCATCCTGTTGAGCTCAACAACGTGCATGAATCTGTTCTCGAATACGGTCTCCCTTACGACACTGCTGCCATTGACAGTGGTAAGAAACGCCATGAACGGTGACTGTATGTCCGTAGGGAATCCCGGATACGGAAGAGTCTTGATATCAGTCGCATTGAGTTCTCTGTCTCTCGCATCCACATATATTCCTTCAGGAGTGACCTCAACATCCACATTACACTCCTTGAGCTTTGCCATGATCGGCCTTACATGCCCCGGGAGAGCGTTTTTTATAAGGATATCGCCGCGCGTGATGGCTGCAGCGAGCATGAATGTTCCTGTCTCGATCCTGTCAGGGATGGCCGCATGGATGCAGCCAGAGAGT
>JAFVPI010000065.1 GCA_017505405.1 Mogibacterium sp. | reverse complement strand
GGGTGAGGGCGTTACAAGAGTTCTCGACGGAGTAGTAATGGTCGTTACAGGTATCACCGAAGAGGGAGTACAGGTCGGAGAATTCGGTTCTTCGGAAGGTTACATCGATGAGAACATGATGTGGGGACGTCCTGGCGCAGTAGACAAGGGCGAGATCATCATCAGAGCTCACGCAGTTATCGACAACAAGAAGAACATGGAGAGACCGGGCCCTATCGCTATCCATACTGCAGTTGACCACGTAACTCAGGAGATCAGAAACGCAATGAAGAAGGATCTCACTGACGAGCAGGTCGTAGATACTCAGGTTATGAAGCAGGTTAGAAGACCTGGAAAGAAGAAAATCGTTATCGTTAAGGAGATCATGGGCCAGGGCGCTATGCACGATAACTTCCTGTTCCCGACAGAGCCAGTAGGCGTACTCGGAGCTAAGCCGAACGTAGACCTCGGTAACGTTCCAATTGCTGCTAACCCACTCGAGGTTATGGATGGCTGCATCCACGCTCTGACATGCATCGGACCAGCTTCGAAGGAAATGTCCAGACATTACTGGAGAGAGCCACTGGTTTACGAAGCAATCCATGATGACGACGTTGACCTGGTAGGCGTTATCTTCGTTGGTTCGCCGCAGGCTAACACAGACAAGTTCTACGTATCCAGAAGACTGGGCCAGATGGTTGAGTCCATGAACGTAGACGGAGCATTCGTTACAACAGAAGGATTCGGAAACAACCACGTTGACTTCACTTCCCACATCGAGCAGATCGGTAAGAGAGGCGTTCCGGTTGTCGGATTCTCATTCTGCGCTGTACAGGGAGCTCTCGTAACAGGTAACAAGTACTGCGATGCTATGGTCGACAACAACAAGTCGATGTCCGGTATCGAGAACGAGGTACTTGCATGCAACACACTCTGCCACGAAGACGCTATCAGAGGTCTGGCTATGCTGAAGGCTAAGATGGCCGGCGAGAGCATCAAGGCACCTGAGAGACAGTACACACACGCAGTTAAGGAGAACAACGTAGAGCTGATCGAGAAGGCTTACGGCACAAAGATGGAACTCGTTGAGAACGAGCAGTCACTGCCAATAAGCGAAAAGAGAAAAGCTAAATACGACTAATCTGAAAAGGGAGATCATAAAAAGATATGAAATACGGCGACAAAATAATCAGAATGGAAGGCGTTATCGTAGAAGTCCATGACGGAAGCGTAGCCATCGACTTTAAGGGCAGACTGGGGCATCTCAGAATCCCTAAAAGGATGATCATTTCTGATTATGACCTCGAAGTAGGTCAGGAAGTAGCCTGGAATATGAGCTTCATAGAACAGGAAAGTTCCAAGGTCAACGAAAGATATCTCGAGACGATCGAACATTCCAGAGAACTCCAGAACGAAATGCAAAGCAAAACCAAACAGGAGGATTAATTCAAAATGAGTATGACAGTTGTAAAAGGATTACAATCTGAGATCTTCGTACCTATCACTCCTAAGTCAGTATGGGCTCCTGTAACAAAGCCGCTCAGCGAGATGACAGTTGCTCTCGCAACAGCTGCCGGCGTTCACAGAGTAGACCAGGAGAGATTCAACCTCGCCGGAGACTTCACATGGAGAAAGATCCCTAACGAGTCGACAGAGGAAGAGCTGATGGTAACCCACGGTGGTTACGATAACTCAGATGTAAACAAAGACATCAACTGCATGTTCCCGATCACAAGACTTAAAGAGCTCGCAGCAGAGGGCTTCATCAAGGCTTGCGCACCATACCATGCCGGATTCATGGGCGGCGGCGGAAACATTGAGAAGTTCACCAACGAGACAGGTCCTGCGGTCGCTAATATGCTGAAAGAGGAGGGCGTAGATGCGTGTCTCCTCACCGCTGGATGAGGAACTTGCCACCGCTCTGCAACAATCGTGCAGAGAGCAATCGAATCTGTTGGTATACCTACAGTCATTATTGCGGCACTTCCTCCAGTAGTAAGACAGGCCGGTACACCAAGAGCAGCAGCACCTATGGTTCCAATGGGGGCGAACGCAGGTGCTCCGCATGATGTCGAGATGCAGACAGCTATCGTAAAGGCTTCCCTCGAGCTCCTCGAGACAATCGAGACTCCGGGCAAGATCGTATCGCTGCCATTCGAATATCACGCAGTTATCTAGTACTGACGTACAGAGACAAACGAATAGGACATCGGACTATTCCGAAGATGGGGCTGAGAAATCAGCCCCATCTTTAAAAAGAGAGAATACATGCGAAGCAGAGAGCAGAAAGATATAATACTGCGCTCATTTGCAGGCTATTGCATTATGCGCAAGAGGATAATATACAATGGAAGACATTGAACTGAGAAGATTAGTGATCAGGGCATTCCACATGGACGATGTTGAGTTCGGTGACGAAAACAAGATCACTACAGAAGGCAAAATGACCATAACAAAAGACGGTCTCGACGCGCTGGCCGCAAAACACAGCGAAGTCATCGAAAAAATAGACATCCAGATCATCAAACCGGGTGATCATGACAGATATACAAATACCATCATGGATATCATTCCTATATCCGTTAAGGTACTGGGCAAGTGCGGAGAGGGCACGACTCACACTATCACCGGCGTCTATGTCATGCCTACGGGCGTTGACGTTGACGGCGAGCAGGCACACGAATTCGGCTCATCCGAGGGCAACCTCAAGGACATGCTCTATCTCAACAGAGCGGGCACTCCTGCAGATGACGACTTCATCATTTCCTTCGACATCACCTTCAAGAAAGGTATGGCTCAGGAGAGATATGCGATAATAGACGCGTACAGAATGGTCGAGGAGTGGATGAACGAATTCAGACCACAGTTAAAGAAGTTCGAGGGCACAAAGTGCACCGAGAGGCATGAGTACTACGACAGGATCCGTCCGGGTCAGAAGAAAGTACTCGTCATCAAGGAGATGATAGCTCACGGCGCTATGCTCGATACATGGATCTTCCCTGATCAGCCATGCGGCGTTGAGGGAGGCAAGTCACTTATAGATTACGGCGCGATGCCTGTCATGCTGACTCCTAACGAGTTCAGAGACGGTGCCATCAAGGCGATGAATTAAGGAGGTGCAACATGGGAGTAGGTCCTTCAACAAAAGAAACAAGCCTTCACCACTTCAGAGACCCTCTGATCAAACTGCTTGGTGAGGATCCGGGCATCGACCTGATGGGAGTTCTGGTATTCGGATCGCCTGAGGGCAACGAAGAGAAGATCAGATGCTCAAGGACTGCAGCAGTCGTGGCCGAGTGCGCAAGACCTGACGGAGTAATCGTAGAGACAGACGGATGGGGAAACCTTGATGTTGACTATGTAAACTGCGTCAACGAGATAGGAGAGAGAGGCATTCCTGTTGCCGGTCTCAACTGGAGCGGCACAGCAGGAACTTTCGTTGTCGAGAGCCCGTATCTCGACAATGTAGTCGACTTCAACAAGAACCCTGAGGGCATAGAGTCCAACATTGTCGGTGAGAACAACTATACCGAAGACGATGTCAAGGAATGCATCAAAAAGCTTAAGATCGCAATGCTCAAAAAAGAGCGTGGGATCAAATAGAAGGAATAGAAACGACTGCCTGTAAAAGCAGTCGTTTTTTATGCTTAATCTTCGAATAGCGGGGTGGAGAAGTAGCGCTCTGCTGTATCCGGAAGCACTGTTACTACGGTCTTGCCCGGGCCGAGCTTCTCTGCGAGCATTATCGCAGCTACCACATTCGTTCCCGATGAGATCCCGCACATTATTCCTTCCTCGCTTGCCAGGCGCTTGGCCATGTCGAGCGCATTGTCGTCAGGAATTATACATGTGTTGTCGTAGATTTCCGTATTGAGGATATCAGGGATAAGGCCGTCGCCGATGCCCATCTGTACGTGAGTGCCTATGCTGCCTCCTGCGAGTATCGCGGCATCCTCGGGTTCTGCTGCCCATATCTCGATATCCGGATTATGCTCTCTGAGAACCTCGCCTATGCCTGTGATGGTACCGCCCGTGCCGATGCCGGAGCAGAAACCGTGTATAGGACCGTTTACCTGCTCAAGTATCTCCTGCGCCGTTGTGGTCTTCTGGGCGATAATGTTGTTCTTGTTTATGAACTGCTGAGGAACAAACACTCGGCTGTCCTGCTCCTTCATTCTCATGGCAGTTGCAAGACACTCGTGAATGCACTTTCCGATATCTCCGTCATCGTGCACGAGTACTACTTCCGCGCCATAGTGATGAACAAGCTTACGGCGCTCTTCACTGACAGAGTCAGGCATTACGATGATCGTGCGGTATCCGCGTACCGCGCCGACGAGTGCAAGGCCTATGCCCTGGTTGCCGCTGGTAGGTTCAACTATTATGGAGCCCGGCCCTACAATACCGGCTTTTTCAGCAGCCAGTATCATCTGATAGGCTGTTCTTGTCTTTATGGAACCGCCGACGTTGAGCCCTTCGAATTTGACGAGGACCTCTGCATTAGTAGGCGGATTGATGTGATTGAGGCGTATCATCGGGGTGTTTCCCATAGCCTCAAGGATACTGTTGTATATCATTGGCTGTCCATTACCCTCTACTGAAAAAACATACTTAAGTATTGTACATCTAACTGCAGAACTGTGGCAACAAAAGAAGACAGAAAAATTACAATTCTAATAAGACAGCATGGGAGATATGATATACTTTAGCCATGCTGAATGAAAATGGAACAAGAAAAAGCATAGGACAAAAGACTATCATAGGCATTATCGTTTTTACACTTCTGCTCATCATTGCGGTCAGCCTGCCGGTGAGTTACAGCTACAACGGGAAACAATAATGTTCACACACCTGCACCTGCATACTGAATACAGCCTGCTCGACGGAATGAGCAGGATCTCCGAGCTCCCTTCATATGTAAAGGAGCTCGGTATGGATTCGTGCGCGATCACTGATCATGGCGCCATGTTTGGTGTGGTGGATTTCTATAAGGCATGCAAAAAGGCGGGGATCAAGCCTGTAATAGGCTGTGAGGTATACACCGCTGCACGTACGCTTTATGACAAGGATCCGGACAGGGACCGCGGCTACGGACACCTTATACTACTTGCTGAGAACCAGAAGGGCTACAGCAACCTCGTAAAGATCGTCTCGAAGAGCTATGTGGACGGATTCTATTACAAGCCACGTGTCGATAAGGAACTCCTGAGACAGTACAGCGAAGGACTGATATGTCTCTCTGGCTGTCTGGCCGGGAACGTGCAGAGAATGCTCCTTGCGAGAGATTACGCAGGAGCAAAAAGAGAAGCCATTGAGCTAAGGGATATCTTCGGCCGTGACAACTTCTTCCTCGAGATACAGAATCATCATCTCGAAGAGGATGTAACGGTCATGACCGGTCTTAAGATGATCAGTGATGATACGGGCATCCCTATCGTAGCCACCAATGACGCTCACTACATGAGGCGCAGTGATGCAACGGCTCAGGATGTTCTGATGTGCATCCAGACCCAGGCTAAGGTGACCGATGAGAACCGCATGCGGTTCGAGAACGACGAGTTCTACGTAAAGTCTGAAGAGGAGATGAGAGAACTCTTCCCGGACATGCCTGAAGTCATAGACAGATCACATGAGATCGCCGAAAGGTGCAATGTAGAGTTTGAATTCGGTAACTATCACTTGCCTGAATACATCCCGCCGGACGGCAGGAGTACGGGTGAATACCTCAGGGATCTGTGCTATAAAGGCCTGGTCAGGCGCTACGGCGCTGAGGCGATGGATCCGGAAAGCCTCTACCGGCAGAGACTTGAGACAGAACTCAAGGTCATCGAGGGAATGGGTTATGTTGAATACTTCCTCATAGTATGGGACTTCATCCATTATGCCAAATCCCACGGCATAGCTGTCGGACCGGGCAGAGGGTCGGCCGCAGGAAGCATAGTCGCATACAGCCTCGATATCACAGAGATAGACCCTATCAAATACAGTCTTATTTTTGAAAGATTCCTGAATCCGGAGCGTGTGAGCATGCCGGATATAGACATAGACTTCTGCATCGAAAGGCGTCAGGAAGTAATCGATTACGTCATACGAAAGTACGGCAAGGACAAGGTGTCGCAGATCATCACCTTCGGTACGCTCAAGGCAAAGGCTGCTGTCAGAGACATAGCCAGAGCTCTCGATGCTACTTACGCGGAGGGTGATGCGATAGCAAAGGCTATCCCGAATGAGCTTGGTATCACCATTGCGAAGGCTCTCGAGGTAAACCCTGACCTCAGGCAGAGATATGAGAACGAACCGCTCGTGAAGCAGGTGCTCGATCTTTCGATGGCTCTCGAGGGGCTGCCGCGCCATGCTTCTACTCATGCTGCCGGCATAGTTATTTCCAAGATGCCGCTTGATGAGTACGTGCCGCTCTATTCGTCCGACAAGGGCGTTGCGACGCAGTTCAACATGACGACCATAGAGGAGCTCGGACTGCTCAAGATGGATTTCCTGGGACTCAGGAACCTCACTGTCATACGTGACGCGCTCCGCATGATAAAAGCGAATCATGGCATAGATATTGACTTTTCGTCCATGGATTTCGACGATCCGGAAGTATATAAGCTCATCTCTGACGGAAATACAAAGGGAGTGTTCCAGCTGGAGAGCGGCGGAATGACCGACTTCATGAAGAACCTCAGGCCAAGCTGCTTTGAGGACATAGTCGCGGGAATAGCGCTTTACAGACCGGGTCCGATGGACTCGATCCCTAAATACATAGACAACAAGAAGCATCCGGACCACGTGAAATATGTGGATCCGCACCTCGAGCCTATCCTGGGCGTCACTTACGGCTGCCTGATCTATCAGGAGCAGGTAATGCAGATCGTGCGTGACCTCGGCGGCTATTCTTTCGGCCGCTCCGATCTGGTGCGCCGCGCGATGAGCAAAAAGAAGATGCAGGTGATGCTTGAAGAGAAGCAGTACTTCATCAACGGCAAGACGGATGAAGAGGGCAATGTTGAGATAGCGGGCTGCGCCAGAAACGGCGTACCGGCTGCAGCTGCAGAGACCATATTTGAGGACATGGTCACATTCGCTTCGTACGCGTTCAACAAGTCGCACGCGGCTGCTTATGCCGTGATCTCATACCAGACAGCATACCTCAAGGCTCACTATCCTGCGGAATTCATGGCAGCGCTGATGACCAGTATGGCAGGCGATGCAAAGCATACTGCGGATTATGTAAGGAACTGCCGCGAGATGGGCATAGTCATGGAGCCTCCTTCGGTAGTAAAGAGCGAAAAGAACTTTTCTACAAAGGACGGCCGCATCAGATTTGGCATGCTTTCGGTCAAGAACGTGGGCGAGGGCATAATCGAAGCAATTATCGAAGGCCGCAAGTCTGTTGAGGGTACGCATGATATATACGAGTTCGTTGAGGCTATAGACGCAGGCGAGCTCAACAGAAAAGCAATAGAATCGCTGGTAAGAGCCGGCGCTTTCGATGATATAAATCCTAACAGAGCCCAGCTGATGGCTGTGTGTGATGATGCCGTGCAGAGGGCTCAGAAGAAGGCAAAGCAGGGGAGCAGAGCTCAGATAAGCCTGTTCCAGCTCGAGGATTTTGCCGATGAGGCAATAGCAAGTCCCGAGCTCCCTAAGGTAGCGGACTTCAGCAAGGACACCAAGCTTGCCATGGAGAAGGAGATGCTGGGAGTGTATCTTTCGGGACATCCTCTCGATGAATACGCTGCTCTCATCAGAGACAATACGAGCGCGGGCACGGCCGAGCTGACCGGAGGCGGTGAGGAGTTTACCGCCGAGGGAGATGATGCTGACAGCATGGTGATCAACACCTCTGCCTTCAAGGACGGGGATTCGGTGATCATGGCAGGCATGATAAGCGGCGTGCGCACAATGATCACAAGGAAGTCTCAGGAGATGGCAAGGATGACTCTTGAGGATTTCGACGGGGTCATAGATGCGATAGTCTTCCCTAAGGTATACGAAAGAAACAGAAATCTCGTCAAAAATGACATGATCGTGGGCGTGCTCGGGCGCGTCAGCTTCAAGGATGAAAGCGAAGCGGAGATACTCGTAGAAGATATCGTACCGATCGAGAACATAGCAAACCTCGGCAGAGGCAGATCGCGTAATGGCGCTGAGACCGAAATATATGGATATCCCGCCAATGACAGGTACCCGGCGGAGCCGCCTCAAAGAGAGGAGCGGAAAGCTGCAGCACCGCTGAATGATCCGGTCAAGCTCAGGATCCCTGAAGCTGTGGTAAGATCACACGGAAGCGCGCGCAAGCTGCTGATGCACCTGACAGACATGTTCAGCCTGTATCCGGGCGGACGTGATGTTCTGGTTTATCTGCCGGGGCAGAAACCTGTAAGGTGCAATGCAGAGAACCGCGTGGACTTATCGGATGATCTGAAAGCCAAACTCATAAGACTGCTCGGAGCGGAGAACGTAAAAGGATAATGGCAAAAAGCATAGTGATATACACATCAAAAAGAGGATCTGCCAGGCAGTATGCGGAGTGGATAGCCGAGGATCTCGGCTGCGAAGCACTGCCTCTTTCT
>JAFVPI010000064.1 GCA_017505405.1 Mogibacterium sp. | reverse complement strand
TCCGTGTCCTTGTCTGACGCAGCCACATCATCAAGGTGGTTGCAGGATGCCGCTATGTAGTATGAGGAGTCCATGCTGTCCGAGGTGATCGTAACGGTATCGTTGGATCTTCCTTTGTTTGCTCCCTCAGATACAAGTGACAGGCTGCTTCCCTGGATCGAGTCCGGGAATGTTACAGCAAAGTTCGTCGCTCCCGCAATGCCGTTATTATGGTTATTGGATGTAGCGCCATTCGATTTCTTCAGCTGGTTCTGATATATCATCAGCCATTCATAGATCGTGTGCTTTTCGGTTGTGTTATAGGTGGTCTTGCCGCCCTCCGTGACAGGGACATTATGCGTCACCATCTTTTCCTGAGTCAGCTTGCCGTCGTCATTCATGAGTCCTGCATCCGCGCCTACCGCGTATGAGCTGATAGCCCAGGTGGCGGCAATGCGGGCATCGAACTCCTTCTTCCCGGCGTTGTTGTCGATAAGCGAGGTCCCTGCGCCGCTGAGGTCTGTGTATCCGCCATACAGATACTGCACGGAATTCGTCCAGCCTTTAAGTTTCTTTTTAGCCTCTTCAGCCTGCTCGTGAGTCTGGCTTCCCTGTCTTCCGTGGATCACTTTGGCAGCCGTATAATGACCGCGCCAGCCTGTGAACAGTTCCCCTCCGGATATTTTCAGTACCACTTCCTTACCCTCAGGGGTCCTGAAGCATTCCATGTCACCGGTGGAAACGCCTGCAGCGTAAGACTCAAATGCAGTTCTCTCAATGAGGGATACCGCGGCGTCTTTCACAGTCTCAATAGCAGTCCTGTCCCTGAAAACGACATTGATATTCGAAACGACTCCCGGCATCTCATGAATGTACAGTTCGCCGCTTCCCTTGTCATATGACCATGATCCGTCATTGACCGGGATCATGTGTCCGTTCAGAAAGACGGAGATGTCCTCTTCCCTGCGGCCTTTTACACCTGTTTTAACGGTGATCCCCTGCTCAAACAGATTTGCAGTATGCACGGTCTTTTCGACCGGCTCATCCTTCTTCAGGATCTGCACGGGAATGCTTTTCGTAAAGTCCATGTCATCACCTATGGCGTAGTTCATCTGAACGGCAATGACCGAACCTTCAGGTACAGCGGACTTGTTTTCCGGATGATCGATCGCTGACTTAGGTATGTACAATATCCCTTTTTCATACTTATAGCCTGAGATCATCTCCGCAAAATCGTTGTTATATGCTACGTCGATGTCGTATGCTGCAAAACCCCCGTTGAACATGTTTACGTCAGGGATGGCAAGATAATATTCACTGTCATCATCGACGTTATATACAGGCATCTCGTAATTCATGCCTGCGATATAGTTTTCGCCCTTTACGTCGAAGTCGCTCTGCGTTCTGACGTTGTAGGTAGCGATGCCCTTAGCCGCAGTCACGATGTTTACAAAGCGGTCCATATCCACTTCCGATACATCAGCATATGCCGGGTTTGCATATTGAATGATGTACAGGGGATCGTAGGAAAGATAGTCCGAACGCTCAGCGTCAAAGGTTTCATCTTTTGTGTCGTCTTCTGAAGGTATCCCTTCTTCTGCTGCTTCTTCTGTTTCTTCTGCTCCTTCCGCCTCTTCAGTTTCTCCGCTTTCAGCTGCTGCGGCTTCCTCTTCTGCAGGCGCATCTTCCGCTGAAGCTTCCGGTTCCGCAGCCTGACCGACGGCTTCGTCATTCTGTTCAGGACCCATCTGCCCTTCACCCCCGGGCACCGGCTTTTCTTCAGATATCTCAGCCCCAGCCGCATCAGTATCAGTGCCTTCCGCAGCAAATGCCATTGCCGGCATCATAGTAAACACCATGCAGAAGATCATCATGAATATGAGAGCCTTCTTTCTGTGTCTCTTTATCAACATTTCTTCAGTTTCCCTCCTTTGTCTGTGTGTTTTACTTCGTGTTTTCAAGTATCCATCTCTGTCCGGGAAGTCAGTATAACGGACATGGCCATCTGAAATCTGTACAGATTTTGCCGTGCAAAAATTGCCGGATACCGTGTGAAAAAGAGGGTTTTCAGGGCATAAAAAACGGCCTCCCGAAGGGAAGCCGTTCGCGAAGCCCCTGCAGTCAGAGGCTCACAGATCTTAACGATAAATATTTCAGTTTTTTATCTGCTTACACCTGTTTATCCACGGTGCAGCAGGTTTTCCACAGGGAAATCAGTTCATCTTTTTCTTTTTGCTGTATTTCCAGGTGCCTTTCTTGCCGTAGTATATCCTCCATCCGTTGCGACCGGTCTCGTTCCTGAAGTTAGGATCGTAGACCCATTCCTTGCCGTTCTCTTTGATCACGGTCCATGAGTGCGGCCAGATGCCTACCTTGCCGTGCACCTGATGTATGTCATAGCCGAGCAGTTTACCCTGTATGTAGAAGGTAGCCGCCATAACATAGCAGTTGCCCTTGTTTTTCGTAAATCCCTTGATCGCATAGGTTTCCGAATTCTTTGCGCGGTACCATCTGCCCTGATACTTTATCTTATACGAGAATGTATAGGCATCTCTCAGGGTCCATCCGGATTTATCAAGCTGCCTTACGCCCAGAGCATATGCCTTGCCCAGCCTGCCGTTTGCCGGTACCTTGAGGTACCCTACAGTAGTGTTCTTTGCCATTGCACCGGTCGAAGGATCGAAATACATTGCGCTGTCGCCTATTGCTGCCCATCCGGTCTTGATGGCGCCTTCTCCGAGCCCGTAATACTCGTTACCGTCACGCATGTAAAGACCGGTTGTTGTTATGAGCCTGCCGTCAGCGCCGAAGTTATAGAGCTCGTTTGTACTGACAGTGTACTCTGTCGTCTCGATCTTTGTTTTGGCTTTCTTTATCTTCTTTGTCTGCCATTTTTTCTTTTTCTTGTTATAGTAAAGCTTTTTCGACTTCGTGAGAGTCTTGCTGCCCGCGATCCTAACAGGCGATGTGACGATCTGTCCGCCGGATACATAATAAGTGCCGTCCGAAGCAGTCTTCCAGCCGTCCGTCATGTCACGCTCACCGGATCCGTCGAAGTAATACAGTCTGCCTTCGATCTCTTTTACGACATTTGCCTGTGAGCTGCCGGCTGCAGGCACTTCGTCTTCTGCGAACGCAAAAACCGGCATGGAAGTTATGAGCAAAGCCGCTGCGATCAGGATAACAAGTCTTTTCTTCATAATATTTTCTTCTCCTTTTAGAGTTGTTACAGAAAACTGAACAATCTGCTCTTTTTCAGCACGAATGTGATGGCGAACGCTGCTGCAAAATATACCGCTGCTGCCAGGATGAATCCCGGAGCTCCGTAGTCGAACGGGTCAAAGCCCATCTCCTTCATCGTGAGCCTCACGAATATCATATGTATAAGATATATTCCGAACGAGCACCTGTCTATGCTGTTTATTATATCATTTGCCGGGCGCTTTATGGCGAGCATCAGCGAAAAGAAGCTTGCCGACTGCAGAACCACGAGAGGCGAGTTATATGACGTGAGTCCCGCCGGATCTATATCAGTAGGAGCCAGCATGACCGTGATGAACGGGAGCACCGCCGTGCAAAGCACGAAGAACAGTGCTGCGATCTGCCAGTCCATCCTCTGCCTGTAGAGCAGGAATCCGAGGAACAGATATACTCCGTATACTAACCATGTAGGGATATGCAGCGCCGCGTCGATCCCAAGATAACCCGCGAGCGGCAGCACCGAACATATCACCAGAACGATGCTGACTGCGATCCAGAGCTGCCTGTCGCTCAGCCTGTCCACCAGCATCTTGAAAAGCGGCATGAGCAGGTACAATGCAAGCATGAGGTAGAGATACCACAGATATGCCATGCAGTGATTGTGAAGCAGACCTTCAATGAATTCCTGACCTATGCCCGTCCCCGCGGCAGGGTCGTGCTTTATGACCGTGAATATTGCCGTGAAGATCACAAGCGCTGTCAGCATGCGCGCGAAATACTTGCCGAACAGTTTGGATAAAGGTATGACCCTGTCCCTGTCGAGAAGGAGTGCCCCGGTGACCATCAGAAATGCCGGGACCGCCCACATGAGAGCCGAACACGCTGCGTATGCGGCGGTCGTCTGTCCCGCGCTTATGGCATCCGCATGATATACTCTCGCATTGTTAAAGCAGTGCAGAAGAACTACTGCAAAGCACGCGGAAGCCTTTATGTATGAGAACTGACTGATCCTGCCATCAGTTGAAGACATCGGATCCTCCGCCTATGCAGCCGCCGCTGCCTGAAGATTTCTTCTTCTTTTTGCTTGACTTGCTGGCTGCTGCTGCCGCCTGTCTTGCGGCTTCCTCTTCCGCAGCATATTCTTCATCGGTCTTGAGTCCGCCGATCTTATCAGCAGCCTTCTTGATCAGCGCATCGATCTCTGCCTGATCGCCGGTCTTTAGTATCTCTTTTTCAGTGCTTTTGAGGATCTTTTTGATCTCCTTCTGCTCAGCTTCTCTGTAAAGCCCCGTGTCCACGGACTCCTTCAGCTTCGCAACACCCTCTTCCTGTGTATACTCTGCGGCAGTCTTGAAACCTTCTGTCTCTTCAACTGCTTTTTCTATCAGAGAATCTATCTCAGACTGATCCTTTGTTTCGCGGATAGCAGTCTCAGCCTCCTCGAGGACCGCGTTGATCTCCTGCTGCTCAGCTTCTCTGTACGCGTCAAGGTCTACAGATGCCCTAAGCGTTTCGATTCCGGCGCTCTGCATCTCTTTTATCTTTGTATCGTGAACATACCACGCGCCTCCTGCGCATGCAGCTATGAGTAAAGCTGCGATCACGACAGCCACGCCCTTCTTCTTGTTTTTGGTTTTTTCAGAATCCATTTTGTTCCCTCTCTATTTTTTTACAAGCTTTGCCGCCAGCTTCATGAGGTCGCTGCACGGGTGCTCGAATATCTTAAGGCTGAAGAACGCAGTCATCAGGACCGCGATCAGTATGTATACCGCATATGCGCCAAGCATGGACGCATCGCTTCCCGCGAATGCCAGACCCTTTGCCTGGCCTGCAGCAGCCGCTTTATATGTGCCGCCGAAAAGCACGAACAGCTTAGGCAGCACCGCCCAGTTGCGGAAAAGATAGCACAGCGGTCTGTGCCAGAAATATACATTGAGAGTGCGGGATCCGACCGTAGTCGCAAAGCCCATATCCTTATCCGGGATCACCGCAACTATGCACAGCGTGAGTGCGATCGCAAACGCCCAGACTGCCAGCCTGATCCACCAGCCATTGCTGTATGCGTAGCTGAAAAAGTCATTCAGGAACTCATAAGAGCGGCGTCCTGTGAACCACTTGCGCCAGCTGTACATTCCCCAGTTGCCGAAGAAGCATATGGCCAGTGAAATGATGATGCCGCACCATCCGATGATCTTAGGCCAGCGCTTCCCTTCAAAGAATCCGTTGAACTCCCTCATGTCGAGATAATACCCGATCATATATATTGGGAGGAAGTTGATCATGCGTGAAAGGCAGAATGTGTCTCCTACAGCCGGGAAGTATCCGATGACCGCGCTCAGGGCAAAAGCCCCGGTGATCATCATCCACGGCTTCACTTTTGCATCTATCCTGCGCATCAGGTAGAAAAGCATTTCGTACTCAGCCATGACGAACAGATACCATGGT
>JAFVPI010000063.1 GCA_017505405.1 Mogibacterium sp. | reverse complement strand
GATCTTCATGAATACGACTGTGTTATTTACGGTGGATGGATCCGCGGATCCGGCATAGTCGATTTCGATAAGTTTGCCAGGACGCTTGATGACGAGATCATGAGGAAGCTCATAGTTTACGGAGTTGGGTTTGCCGATGAGACAGCGGATAACTATGCTCAGGTATGGGGCTACAGCATCGGCAAGATCGATCCGAAGAACGAGCACAGAGTACTCATGTACATTCTCGGCGGCAGATATGATCCTGCAGCTGTTACAGGGCTCGATAAGTTCCTGATGAAGACTATGCGTGCCGTGCTCCTGTCCGGAAGCACAAGTGACTCAAAGCCGCAGGCAAACATGATGAAGGACCGCATAGATAACGGGTGCGATCTGGTGAAGCGCGAGAACATCGCTTCGCTTGTTAAGGATGCTAAAAAGAAAGCAGAGCAGCAGTCTCTCAGGTGACCTTTGCGTTTGTCGATAAGCTTTGATAAAGCCCATTGAGAAAGCGTTCAGTTTCTCTGAATAATAGCTTTACAAACCTTCAGCCCTAATCTATTGATGAGGGTTATTTAATTGGCTTACAATATTGAAAGCGTCTATTTGTTTAGATAAAGGCCAGAACCTACAATGATATTGTAGGCGGGATATGTCTGTATCCCGGCATTTGCTTGAAAGAAAACGGAGGAAATGATATGTCAATCGAACTGGAATATGCATTAGAACATAAGAATGATCCTGCTGTGCTGTGCTGCAGAATGGAGCCGGGTGAGATCTCGCATCACAACCTTGAAGACCCTGCTATTTTCCCTGATCTGGTAGATACAGGACTTCTCAAGCTTGACGGATGCCTGACGATCGGACAGTGCCTCGGTGCTACTCTTAAGGAGGTATCCGACTCACTTACACCGCTCACGGCTGAGATCGTTGACAACATTCAGGATCCTGATGCCGGCGAAGAAGAAGCAGCAGAGGAAGCTCCAGCAGAAGCAGCAGCTCCTGCAATGGCAGTTCCTGCAGGCACACAGATGACATTCGGCGGCGGAGTCGTTAAGCTCTACATCGCAGAGGGCAAGGACATCGCGATCGAGTTTCCGGTATAAACAGGAAAGACTATATCAAATCAGATGACGAACAAAGGAGGCATCCGCTGTGGATGCCTTCAGTTTTTATTGCCCGGCCGCACTCAAACAGCGTATACTTAAATTTAAGGGGTTTACAGTTTGGATCAATAAAAGGGGAATTGCACATGAATGATTTCAGCTGGGAATGCAGAACTAAGGTAAGATTCGGTATAGGATGTGTGAAAGAGCATCTAGCTGCCTTTGTTAAGGAATTTGCCGCACCGGGACGCAGCATAATGATCGGGTACGGAGGGGGTTCCGTCAAACGTAACGGTGCTTATGATGATGTCGTGGGCGTTCTGGAATCGCTGGGATACAGCAGGGACGGCAGAGCTGAAGACGGAAATCTCATTGTTGAATTTCCGGGAATCATGTCGAACCCTACTCTCGGAAAGATGATAGAAGGCGCGGGACTTGCTTCACGGATGAACGCCGGGCTTATTATCGGCATCGGCGGCGGCTCAGTGATGGACTGCTGTAAGGCGATATCGGTGCAGGCCGGCTATAACGGTGATGCCTGGGAGGATTTCTGGATCCAGGGCAAGCCAATGACTCACGATGTGATCCCCTGCGGCGTGGTGGTGACCATGCCGGCGACCGGCAGTGAAGTGAACGGATGCGCCGTGCTCACTAATGAGGAGACGCATATAAAAACAGACAGGGATTATCCCGAAATGAATCCGAGGTTTGCGCTCATGGATCCGTCATACACTCTTACCATGCCGCTCAGGCAGCTGAGAGCAGGGACCTTTGACATACTCTCTCACATAATGGAAACATATTTCAGCTATCCTGTTGAAGACAATCCTGCCGATGACGTGTCCGAGGGACTGATGAGAGGTCTTATAAGGGACTTCAGGACGGCTGCCGCAGATCCGGCTGATTATCAGGCGAGGAGCAATATAATGTGGGCAGCGTCGCTTGCAGAGAACCGTATCATCAAGACGGGCAAGACCAAGGACTTCCAGGCTCATAACATGGAGCACCAGCTTTCAGCGTATACGGACTGCAATCACGGCGAGGGACTTGCTGTTCTGCACCCGGCATACTACAGACATATATACAAAGACGGGCTCGGAAAATTCGTCAGATTCGCCACGAGGGTATGGGGCCTTGATCCTGAAGATCATGAAAGCGACGAAGCGCTGGCTTTAGCGGGAATTGATGAGCTGGCATCGTTCATAAAGGAAATGGGGCTTCCGGCTTCACTGCGTGAGCTTGGTTTTGGTGAAGAAGAATACGAGATGCTTCCTGAGATCGCAGGATCCTGCTTTATTTCGCAGGGAGCATTCAGACCGCTTACAAAAGAAGAGATACTGGAGATATATAAAGAGTGCTGGTAAGGATTTTACACGGCATTCAGGGATTTAGATAATGTGGAAGAAACTATTTGAACCTGTAGACATGACACAGGGCGATCCGGTACGCCAGATCGTCAAATTCATGATACCAATGCTCATAGGCAACGTATTTCAGCAGCTGTATAACACTGTTGACAGTATTGTTGTAGGTAAATATGTAGGAGACAACGCCCTTGCCGCGGTAGGAAGCGCCGGGCCGATACTCAATCTGCTGCTGGTACTGTTCATGGGAATATCTGTAGGAGCAGGCATCATGGTATCCCAGTACTTTGGTGCCAGACAGCGAAAGGCACTTTCCATGACGATAGGAACATGCCTTACCATGACTTTTGTTGCCTCGCTGATCGTCATGGCCATCGCGCCGCTGGTGACCATGCCGCTGCTTAAACTGCTCAACACTCCTGCAGAGATCATAGACTGGTGCGACAGATACCTGATGACTATTTTTCTTGGAATAGCAGGCTGCGCGTTCTATAACATCCTGGGCGGCATGCTGAGGGGACTCGGGGACTCGGTATCAGCGCTTCTGTATCTTGTTATAGCGACCATACTGAATATATTCCTCGACATCTACTTTGTGGCGAAGCTCGGCCTCGGAGTGCCGGGCGTTGCGCTGGCTACGGTAATAGCCCAGACGGTCTCAGCAGTGCTGTCATTCCTGAAGCTCCGCAGAAGGACCGACTGCTTTGACATGAAAGCAGCCTACCTGAAGCCGACGCGCAAGTATCTCAGCGAACTTGTGAGGCTGGGTCTTCCGTCAGGCATCACGCAGGCCATCTTCTCGCTGTCGATGGTAGTCGTTCAGTCGCTTACCAACAGCTTCGGTCCGATGTGCATCGCGACCAACGTAATAGTCATGAGGATCGACGGTTTCGTAATGATGCCTGCGTTCTCGTTCGGAGCTGCGATGACGACATTCGCGGGGCAGAACATCGGAGCCGGCAGGCTGGACCGTGTGGAGACAGGAGCTAAAAAGGGAACACTGGTCGCCATGGCGACATCAGCTGTTATAACTGTGCTCATACTTCTGTTTGGTAAATACCTGATGATGCTGTTCACCAATACTGATGAGCTGGTCGAACAAAGCTATCACATGATGATGATCCTTGGATTCGGATACATTGCCATGGAAGTGACGCAGTGCCTGCAGGGCATTATGCGCGGAGCTGGTGACACGATGGCTCCGATGTGGCTGTCCATGATCTCCACGGTACTGATACGTGTTCCGCTGGCATACCTTATGACCTGGATGACAAGGTCTCCTGAGGAGCCTCACGGCCATTTCTACATGATGTTTGTTTCGCTTCTGGTGACATGGCTGATAGGAGCAACGATGACATACATCGTCTACAGGATGGGCCGCTGGAAGAGCAAGGCGATCATCTGACATAAGCTGATGCAGACCGTCCGCAGCCGGACGGTTTTTTAGTGCTGCTGTTTCTTGTGAATGAAAATTCACTTGACAGGATCCCGGGGTTAAAATAATATGTATCTGAGCTTGTGAACAACGATTCACAAGATGAAAAACAGGAGGAATCTGACATGGCATACAATGGATTTGCAATAGATAAGTATCTTGATGCTGACGCAGTAAACGCTCAGCTTGACAGGCTCATAAAGAGTCCTATATACGGTGTGCTGCCT
>JAFVPI010000062.1 GCA_017505405.1 Mogibacterium sp. | reverse complement strand
GCCCACAGAGCAAAGAATCCTGCCAGCGAGTATCCGCCTATAAAGATCTTCGCGTCTTTATTTATAAGCGGCCGCACATCTGTCTGGCTATCTGATCCCGCGTCCGGTCCGCCAGTGAGCTGAGGTATGAGCTGATCCGTGACATATTCCAGGGTCGCTTCCGCTCCTCCCGCAAAGCCTTCACTGCCGAACACCGGCGGCGCCTCCCATGGCGAGAGGTCCGCATTCCAGTCATCCACCTTGAAGGCTGCCAGTGTGAATCCTTTGCCTTCCGCGAGCCTTTTGATCTCCGCGACCTCGCTGTCGAGCACCTCTATATCGTGATCATCCACAGGCTGTATGAGCAGCACATCGGATGAACCGCAGTCATATATGTAACAGGTCTTTCCGCCTATCTGTGTTTTCATAATTCTGTATATATCATTCCATATTTGCCGCGATCGGAGCGCATCAGTGAAATGTGATCCACAGTCATCGATGCTCCTCCGCAAGCCGCTATCTCATCGGCAGCTTCTTCTGAAAGCCTGCCGTTGGCTCTACGTATTATCGTCATATGCGGCGAGAACTTCTTTTTATCGAAAGGAATACCCGCCTCCGCAAGCGCGCGCCTGAGCCTCCTGCTTATGGCCATGAGAGGCGCGCTGTTATCCGTGCCGACCCACCAGAGATCCCCGAAAGCGCCGATTCCTTTGATCTTTATCTCAAACGGCCTTATCTCAATGCTTTCAACGACTTCCTTCACGAGCTCCGGGTCATCATACTCGCCTATGAACGCCAGCGTCAGATGCATGTTCTCAGCCGGAGTGTCCTTGCCGCGCACACCGTAAGTCCTCATGGCATCCTGTATGTCCATAAGCGCGTCTTTCATCTCATCATTCAGGTTTATCGCAATGAAAAGTCTCATTCTGCTTTTTCGAATCTGTATTTCTGCTTCACATCCGGATACTTTTCGTGGTCGACCTCGCTTAGGAACATCTCAAGCGGGCGCACGTACATGCCGCCGTCATCATATAGCGGTCTGTAGACCATCATCGGCTCGCGTGTCTCGCTGTGCGTTGCAACTCCGATGATCTCGTAAAGGTACTTGTTTGCTGCCCTTTCCTCATCGCTCAGCATCCCGCGCTTGAAATGCTGCACTATGTCGCCCGGTTTGAATCTGTTTTCCATCATCTCATCCCCATCATCATCCCAAGCACGAACGGCACGAGCCAGATCATCCAGACTGCTATGCTGAACCTGTGGAATGTGTGCATTGCCTTCTCATCATTGCGCACAAGAACAATAGTCGCCCATACAGCGTGGATCATCATGAGTATGATAGCGATCATGCCGGTGATCCCGTGAGCTCCCATCAGTCCGCCGCCTGTGCCGTCAGCGAGTTTCGACATCATCATGGTGCCTGTCGTGTCCGCGCACAGACCGAGCCAGAAGAAGACCAGGTGCGCCGGTCTGAGTATTCTGGCTCTGTGCTCCGACCAGACGCCTATTGTATAGAATATAAGAGCCAGTGTAATGGCTATAACAGCCTTCATCAGTATGGTGACATAATAATTATCCGTAAACTTCTTTCTTTCGTAAGCGTACTAGTTCTGGCTGCACGTCCATTGGGAGCGCGGCATTCAACCTTAGCTGTTTCAACGGTTCTGCGAGTCTCTTAAGCCTTCTTGTTCAGCGTATATCCCGCTACCGCGCCAACGATTCCGCCGACGATATGCGCCATATTCGAGATGTTGTCTGCTACAAAGATCCCTTCGTATATCTGCTGCCCAATGAATATGACCGCGACCAGTATGACTGTCAGTGGTATCTCGCCCTCTTTGAAGCTGGTGAATGACGTCATCAGTATGAACGCGAAAACGACCGAGCTTGCTCCGCACAGTGCCACTGTCGGGAACAGGAACCAGTTCGCCAGTCCCGCCATAAGTCCGGTTATGAGGATCACCTCAATGATAGTTCTTGAACCGTACTTCTCCTCGAGCATCGGTCCCAAAAGCAGCATGTACATCATATTGTTTATGTAGTGGCTCCACCCCATGTGTCCGAGCACGTGCGTAAAGAATCTTACGTACGTCATCGGTGATGTCAGCGGTGAATGATATGTCGTAAACAGCAGCTGATTGCTGAGTCCGGCGGTCAGATAATTCGCAGCCATTACGCCGAAGCTGATGATCGCAAAGCTCAGCACCACCGGTGAATTGAATGTTATCCGTCTCTTTTTCATCTCTTTATTCCGCCTTGTCTGTATTCACCCTGCTCCCGGTATCCAGCGGGCCTTCTGCATCATCCGATCCCACTGGCCCGGCCGGGCTTTCTGCATCACCCGTACATGTGTGATCTGCCGTTTTGTCGATAAAGCTTTTGATCAGCTTGTCCATCCCGGAGCCTTCCGTGTAATCTGCCGGAGCATAATAGCCTATCCTGTTCTCCTCCAGCAGCTTGAGCACCCTGCGCTTGTCGCCTGTCTTCGGATCGTATACGCCGACCGAATAACCTCCGTAAACGTTGACCAGCTTCATGCACGGGATGTCCGTCTCGCTGTCCCCTATATACACCATGTTGGTGAACGGCACACGGATGTCCTCGCGCGGGAAGTAATCGTTCACGGCCGGGTCGTTCACATCCAGCACGCCCTTGGATATCCTGAACAGAAACTGCGTCTTGTCCGTGAAGTTGACCACCTGCGCAGGCCATATCGCGACTCCCGCCTCATCATAGTAGAAGGAGCTCGCATATATGCGCTTGAATTTGCCGCCGATGCTCGTTCCCTCGATCATCTCGCGAAGGCCCGAAGACAGGATGTAATGCTCCACTGTGATGCCGCGCTCCTCGCCGTAACGGTCGATGCGGTCGAACCAGTCCGCGACCCCGTCATAGAGCTCCACCATGGAACCGTAGCGGGCCAGCATTTCGCGCCTGAAGATCTCCTTACCGCGCGCACCCTTCAGCATCAGGTACATCCACGCCAGGTTCGAATCCATGTCGTGGGTGCGCGCCAGATCCATCGTCTCCTTCCAGAACTCGTCCTGGTTCTCATAATGGATCGCCTGCAGATAACCCTGTGCCTGCATGTTGTCTGGCGAGAGCGTTTTATCGAAATCGTAACAGATAGCCACGACAGTCTTTTTAGTTTCTTTCGTTCCCATACCTATCCCAATAATATCCTGGTACCTGTTTTTACATGGAATCCCTGCGTTTTAGTTAACAGTGCGATCCATTTTCCCTATCAATATATGATATCACATATTGGCACATATATTGACATCGCATTATGCCTGCTTTTCACGGATCATACAGTTTTCATTTGATCTTTGAAATGCATTATTCACCTCCTATAAAATCATCAACCTTGACAAAAATCCTCATAAGCGGATAGATCTACAAGATTCCTTGAAAACATGTTTTCCTCCTCATAAGGAAATCGCCGCTGAAGGATATAGATTTTATCCCTTCACAGCCTATTTATCCTGATGAAGGAAAACTTGCTCCTTGTGAAATTCCCTTTTGTTTGCTGCAAACGGTCATATTTGCATCGATATTCATGTTCGTGAATATTCTTAATGTGAATCATCGGGCTGTTTCTCCTTTGACCTGAATCGTCCATTCAGCAGACCGTTTTTTTGATCATTTGTGGGATGTGCTTTTATCCTTATGATGTCTAAAAAGCACATCAGGGATAAAGATTTTATTCCTTCCCTATCGAATTTGGCACAAGAAGGAAAATTTTTTATCTATACAGTTATGCATAAGCGCCGGTTGGAATGCTAATTGTGTCTTATGGTCTGCCCCGGGCAGCCCGCGCTGGCCTGCGGGCATTCATAGACCCGCGAGGACAGCTGCAAGGCGAGGCTGCCCGGCCGGCAGACCCCGCGAGTCAGAGGAGACGAGCGGTTTCATTGTCATAAAAAAAAGGCCAGCCTTTCGGTGGTCTCAGTTCAGATTTGGCTTGCGTATATGTGATCTCAGCTTTGGTGTGGTTTTTGAAGATGCATCTTCAGTTCCGGTGAAGCTTGCGCATTGCCAGGCCAAGGAGCCAGGTAACAACACATATGACTGCGAATATGAGTATCCCGACCGGATAGCCCCATGTCAGGAAAAGATACCAGTCGTTTGTGTCCGGCCACTCCCCTGTGCCATTGATCAAATTATTGCCTAGATAAACTATGCCGTACACTATCGGCGGTATGATCACAAGCCGATTGTCTTTTCGCGTAAAACCGGTATCTGCCAGGAGGATCATCTCGGCTATTGCGATGACAGGTGTAATCAGGTGAAGGAAAAGACTTGGTCCTTTGAACATCTCCGGATAGCCGTAAAGAGGTCCAAGAAAAACCAGCACAGTTACACAGGTGAGTCCTACTGATGCAGCTGCAATGTATTTGAGCAGTTCAGCGAAATCGCCCGCCCTGCCGTTCTTTCGAACGCTGTCAATCCATACGACAGAGGCGATCCCCTCCAGCAGGTTTGACAGTGTTGTGAAGTATTTCAGGCTATTGAGCCCGTTATGCATCAGCGTCCCGGAAGCAGAAACGAAAAGAGCTATCCACGAGCCAAATACTGAGATAGCGAGAAATATATTGATCAGTTTTCGGATTGTGTTTCTGCCCATCTATTACTACTCACTGATTAGCTTTCAGTTCATTGTTTTTAGCGCTTTTTGGCGCTTGTTTTTTAACGGGTGCCCGGAATTCACACGGCACGCCTACCTGGCACTTGCCGCAGCCGTAGCGCGGCGAGTACTTCTTCTTCATGGTCTCTACGTGCTTATTACACTTTATGTTGTTCTTTCCGTGCTTCAGCGAAATGGCGTTTGCCGGACAGTTTCTTGCGCATACTCCGCACTTGATGCAATAGTCATCTATGCCGGAGTACTTCCTTGGAGAAGGTTCGAGATCAGCTGAAACTATTATGCTGGCATAGCGCCCGGCCATGCCGCGCTCCGAGATCAGCCCTCTTGAGAGCCCGAATGTACCGAGGCCGCATGCATATGCGGCATGCCTTTCAGACCACCTGCTGTCTGCATGGAAGTCCGGTCTCAGTCCCTTTGCAGTTATCTCGATTTTTACGCCGAACCTTTCATCAAGCGCAGGCACGCAGGCTCTGAAGCCTTTTTCCTCGAAAAGCTGCTTCACTGCAGCCATGTATCGGCCAATGAATTCCTGTCCTTCGATCCTGGCGTACAGCCACTCCTTTGAAGGATCGGTCCTGTCTTCCCTGTTGCTTGTGCGTACAGCTTCAGAAAAAGGCAGAAATAAAGCGACGACCGACTTCGCTTCCGGGAGCCATTCACCCGGGCCATAATAGTTGGCACCGATGACTTCCTTGCGGCGGAAAGTCTCGAATAAATCGTCGCGCGTCGATGCGAATCCGAATATCGGCTCTTCGAAAAGAACCGTCTCACCTATCTCCGGTATGTCTACTATATTGCCTTCTGTCTGCCTGAACAGCTCCAGGCAGTCATTTACTAATTCCGCGTTTGAATACATCCCAGTCCCCTTTGCGGTTCAGTGCCATCATGAACCGAGCTCTTTTATCATATCTGCGTTTTTTGGCGCTTTTTTGCGGTCATCGTCACCACTCGCGGATGATCTCGCTCAGCTTGCTGTCGATGTCTTCCCTTACAGCCCTGCACTCCTCCGGGAATTCTCTCCCTGCCCTGAAAGCCAGCGACATGAGGTCAGCCCCGACCGGAAGCATTATTTTCAGAAGCGATTCCGGGAAGACGAAATGCGTTCCGTGCTCATAAATAAGCGACAGATAAGTGCAGTCATGCGGCTTCCTTGCAAGTCTCTCCTCCATCCGGCGTATATATTTGCAGGTGTCCCACAGCACATCATCTTCAGCGCCTACAAACACGATCTGCCCCTTGATGTTCTCGACCTTTATCAGCTCCTCCTCACGAAGCGGATGCCTGAGCTCCGACTCGTCGAAGAGATTTCTGGAAGCAACGAGGTCCTTTCCTGCCTTGCCTTCCTCCTCGATCTTTTTCCAGTATTCAGGATGCCTGTAGGCAAAAGGCAGGTACGGGAGCGGTTCGCCCTTCCAGGAGACAGTCGATTCACCGTCACCCGGCCTCTCGCGCATGCCGTCCTTGTCGTCGCGATAAAAGCCTTCCATTATGAAATCTGACGGCGACATCGCTATGGTGAGAGTTATGTCAGGAAAATATGATGCGGCCACAAGAGCCAGCATTCCTGTCGTTGAAGCTCCGGCGATGCCTATCTTTCTTATACCGCGATCCTTCAGAAATGCGATCGCAGCTCCAAAGCGTTCAAGCGGATAATTGTGATGGCCGTAGTCCTTTCTGGCCGGAGACATTGCAAGCGCGTGGCACCCAAGTCCGTGAACCCATTTTGCACCGCTTTTCGCCAGCCTGTCGTCAGAGCTGTCGCCCAGCATGAGGATCATGGCCTTGTCTGTCGGCCTGTCATTCGGAAAATACGCGCCATAGAACCCATCGATTTCCGGGATCATTGACTGCATTTTCATTTTGCTTCTCCTTCGCTTTCAGGAGCTTTTGATTCGCCTTCTGTGTCGGTCTTTCCCTTGCTGTCTGTCTGGGCATGCTTAGGCATTGGAGGTCCGCTTCTCTTGGCTG
>JAFVPI010000061.1 GCA_017505405.1 Mogibacterium sp. | reverse complement strand
CGACTTCATTATGCTTAAGGAGTTCATCTCTGGCATGGAAATATTTTTTTGTTTCAAGAAGTTCTATTATTTTGTAATAAGAATCCTCGTATGCCTGATCCATATCTGGAACCATGTTTACATTCTCCATTGGTCTGTCCTCCTTTCCGGCTTCTATTCTGTATTCGCTTATTGCTGTTGCTGCTGTCAGATATCTTTGGACAGCATATTTATTATATCTTCTTCGGTGATTATTGCCACTCCCAGCTCACGGGCTTTCTTGTTCTTTGAAGAACCTGAGCCCGGGTCATTCGTTATAAGGTAATCCGTTTTAGCGGATACCGATCCGGCCACTTTGCCGCCCTCTGCTTCGATCTCGGCCTTGAGGTCCTTCCTGTTAGCGTAATGCTCAAGGCTTCCGGTTATGACGAAAGTTTTTCCCTCAAGACTTGTGCCTGCGGCCTCATAACTCTCATCTACCGAAAGCACGCTCATCAGGTCGTCTACAGCAGCTTTATTATCTTCATCGGCAAAAAACTCTGCATAGTCACGGGCCATAACAGCTCCGACACCGTCTATATCCCTGAGAGCTTCCTCGTCAAGACCGCGGATGTCACTCCATTTATTACGGCAGGACCGCGCTATCATATTGGAAGTCGCAACTCCGATCCCCGGCACTCCGAGACCGTAAAGCAGTCTCGCAGGCGTGGTCCGGGATGCTCTTTCTGCGGAATCTATAAGGTTATCATACGACTTTGCGCCGAAACCTTCCATATCAATAATATCACTTTTATGCTCCCGGAGCCTGAACAGATCGGCAAAATTTTTGAGCGCGCCTATCCCTATCAGCTTGAGAAGTCCCGATTCAGACAGCCCCTCTATATTCATAGCGTCTCTCGAAACAAAGTGAGAGAACTTCTTTACATGCTTGGCCAGGCAGTCCGGATTAGTGCAGTTGAGAGTTTTAGTGCCTTCTTCATCCTTGATGCGGGTCGGTCCGCCGCATACCGGGCACACATCCGGTATTTCCACATTTCCGCTTCTTGTGAGGTTCCCCGCGATCTGCGGGATTATCATATTAGCCTTATAGACCTGTATAGTGTCACCTATGCCGAGCTGAAGATCCTCCATTATATTGATGTTATGCACTGAAGCGCGGGATACCGTTGTTCCTTCAAGCTCGACAGGATCGAAAATCGCTACCGGATTCAGAAGACCGGTGCGTGAAGGGCTCCATTCTATCTCGCGGAGCACGGTCTCAGCCTGCTGATCGCGCCATTTGAACGCAATGGAGTCTTTAGGGAACTTCGCTGTCTCACCCAGGGTCGCCGCATACGCGAGGTCATCCATGCTCAGGACCAGTCCATCAGATGGAATATCAAAATCAGGGATAGCTGCTTCGAATTTATCGATGGTGTCAATAAGATTTTCTTTGTCCACCAGAACGGAGTCGACTGTTTCAAAGCCCTGTGACTTCATCCAGTCAATCTGTTCATGTCTTGTACCGAAATTCAGGCCATCGCACTGCATCAGCGAGAAAGCATAGAAGTTGACGCTCCTCTCAGCTGTCACCTTGGGATCGAGCTGACGGATGCTTCCGCTGCAGAGATTGCGCGGATTCTTGTATTTTGCGTCTGTATCCTCTATTGCTTCATTTATTTTTTCGAAATCCGAGTATCTGATGACCGCCTCTCCCCTCAGCACAGTCCTGCCCTTATGCGGGATCGCTTTAGGAACATTGCGGCATGCGAGCACGTTGGCTGTAATGAGCTCGCCTTCAACGCCGTTTCCCCTGGTGACGCCCTGAACGAGTCTGCCGTTCTCATAAGTGATGCCCACAGTAAGGCCGTCGAGCTTCCATGAGAGCAGCCCCTTCTGGTCGCCGAGCCATGCTTTCAGCTCATCCCTGTCCTTGGTCTTGTTCAGTGAGAGCATCTTTGTTTCATGTACTATCTTCGGCAGCCCGGCAACTGTCTCATAGCCGACATTGATCGACGGGCTGTCGTCCCTTATGTATCCGGTCTCATCCTCGAGCGCCAGAAGTTCATCATACATGGCATCGTACTCGTAATTAGTCATCATCTCGACGCCGTCTGTATAATAAGCACGTGAAGCCTCGTTGAGCTTTTCCGTGAGGGTATCTATCCGGTTTTTCTTTTCTTCGATGGTCATTCCACTTTCTCCATCTTGACGTAGCCTTTTCCGAGTTTTTTCTGTCCGAATTCATCGAACATTACCGTCATGGTCTTATCGTCCTGTTCTATCACCATGCCTTCTCCGAACTTAGGATGCCTTACGATATCCCCGTTCGCGAATTCCTGATGTATTTTTGCCTTGTTTGCAGTCTGTCTCCGTGAGGCTGACAGACTGTCGAACGGCCTTGATGCCGGTTCGCCTGCATATCCGTCCGCCGTTCCGTATGAGCGCCCTCCGAAATAATAGTCACCGAGATACGAACCCTCACCTCTTAATCCGGAACCTGTTTTCACCTTGTCGTTAACAAGCGTGTCGCCGTCCATGCACTCCCTGTCCATCTCGTCGAGGAACTTCGACTCCACCTGAAAATCCGTCCGTCCGTATACAGTGCGCACCTGCGCTCCGGTAAGGTAGAGCTTCTTCATCGCGCGGGTTATTCCCACGTAACAAAGTCTTCTCTCCTCCTCCATGCCGTGCTCTTCATCAAAGGCACCCAGTCCCGGGAACATCCCGTTCTCCATTCCCGGCATGAACACGACCGGGAATTCCAGTCCCTTTGCGGAATGAAGAGTCATAAGCACTACGGCATCCTCATCCTCGTCATGATTGTCTATGTCTGCCATAAGCGTGATCTGTTCCAGGAAAGCTGACAGATCAGACGGCTCATCGGCTTCGATGTTTTCACCCATGAGGGCAAGCCTCTCCGCTCTGATCTCGTCACGCAGAGCCTGCGCGCTTCCGTCAGCAAGCCCTTTTTCAAACTCAGCTATGACGGATTTGAATTCCATTATGTTCTCTATGCGGCTTTCGGCCTCGACCGTGCCTGCATCCTCGAGCGCTTTCAGATATCCTGAGCGGTTGAGCACATTGTCATACAGGTCGCTCAGAGTAAGGTTTTCCTGCTCCTGCCTGATATCAGACAGCATGCCTGTAAATGCTTCTACTGACGCCCTCAGCTTCGGGCCGAATGTCGCAAGGAGTTCCCTTTCACACAGCGCCTCATACATGGTAATGTTATACGCTTTGGCGTATTCTTCTATGCCTGCCAGAGTCTTGCCGCCTATGCCGCGCTTCGGCTCATTGATCACTCTCATCATCGATACGTTGTCGCCCGGGTTCTCGATCAGGCGGAGGTATGCCATCACGTCCTTGATCTCTTTGCGGTCGTAGTATCTGAGCCCCGCCAGCACCCTGTATGGTATGCCGCGGAAGCTGAATTTCTCTTCAAAGCTTCTTGACTGCGCATTCTTGCGGTAGAGGATCGCGAAATCCTTATAGCTGTAGCCTTCTGTCTCCCTTAGCCTCTCTATCTCGGAGCCGATCCACCATGCCTCCTGTTTTTCGTCCTGGAGCCTTTTATATGTGATCTTCTCCCCGTCTTTTCTGTCGGTCCAGAGAGCCTTTGCCTTTCTCTCCCGGTTGTTCTTTATGACCGAATTGGCGAGTTTAAGAATATTGCCGTCGGATCTGTAGTTCTGCTCGAGCCTTATCGTCAGCACATTGCGGAAATCATTCTCGAAGTCGAGTATGTTGCGGATATCCGCTCCGCGCCACTGATATATGCACTGGTCATCATCTCCGACGACACAGAGGTTTCCGTGGGCAGATGCCAGCATTTTTATGAGCTTATACTGCAGGTAGTTGGTGTCCTGGTACTCGTCCACCATTATGTATCTGAAGCGGTTCGAGTAGTAAGCGAGGATGTCGGGATTCTGTTCAAGAAGCTTCACGCCGTTCCACAGAAGATCATCGAAATCCATCGCATTTGCACTCATCAGCTCTTCCTGATAGCGCCTGTACACATCATAAATATGCTTTTCGTAAAGCAGTCCTCTGGCAGAAGCCAGGAACTCTTCAGGCCCTTCCTCGTTCTCCTTGCACTTGCTGATCACCGCAATGATCATGGCCGGCGAGGATATCTTGTCGTTTATGTCGAGCTCCTTGCAAATCCCCTTTACGAGAGTCTTCTTGTCGGTTTCATCATATACGGTGAATCCTGTCTTATATCCGAGCCTTTCCGGCGAATATCTGAGCATGCGAAGGCACATGGCATGGAAAGTCATGATCCACATGCCGTATACTTCACCGGCCAGGTCTTCTACACGGCTCCTCATCTCTCCTGCCGCCTTGTTGGTAAATGTGACGGCGAGGATGCTGTGCGGATCGATGCCCTGTTCTATCATATAAGCCATGCGGTGCGTCATGGTCGCAGTCTTGCCCGAACCCGCTCCGGCGAGTATCAGGACCGGACCGTCCAGCTGCCTCACGGCCTTATTCTGTTCACTGTTTAAAGTCTTGCGCATAGATATTTAATTATAGCATTTTTTATGGCAATAGTCACAATCCGGAAGAGTAAATACCGCCGGGCACGCTCCTGCTGACATTCGAACGCAGCGGTACTGAGCTCTGTCTGCACCTCCGGTTTGCCAGTCTCCAGGTACCGGCGTTTCCGGGTTGCCCGGCCGTTATTTACCCGCTCGTTTTAATAAATGCACAAGCTCGTTTGTTGTTGACTTTTTACATCGTAGTGTTAAAATTTAGTCATAGGGCTTTTTTATGCCCATGCCAACTTTTTAAGTGTTTTATAAGGAGAGTGATACCCATGGCAAATTATGTAGAAAGAGTCATCGAGCAGTGCAAGAAGAACAATCCTGGTGAGGTAGAATTCCACCAGACTGTAGAAGAAGTACTGACTTCCCTGGCTCCTGTAATGGACGCTAACCCAAAGTATGAAGAAGCTGCACTTCTTGAAAGACTCGTTGAGCCTGAAAGAGGAGTTACTTTCAGAGTAGTATGGGTTGACGACAATGGCAAAGTTCAGGTCAACAAGGGCTACAGATATCAGTTCAACAGCGCTATCGGACCTTACAAGGGCGGCCTGAGATTTGCTCCAAACGTATATCCTGGAATCATTAAGTTCCTTGGATTCGAGCAGATCTTCAAGAACTCCCTGACAGGACTTCCTATCGGCGGCGGCAAGGGTGGTTCCGACTTCGATCCTAACGGAAAGAGCGATGCTGAAGTTATGAGATTCTGCCAGGCATTCATGACAGAGCTCTACAGACACATCGGAGCTAACACAGACGTTCCTGCTGGTGACCTCGGTGTTGGCGCAAGAGAAATCGGATATCTCTTCGGACAGTACAAGAGAATCGTTGACAAGTATGAAGGCGTTCTCACAGGTAAGGGAATCCCTTACGGCGGACTCCTCGGAAGAGCTGAAGCTACAGGATTTGGTATCGTATGGTACGCTGAGGAAATGCTGAAGGCTAACGGCGAAGACTTCAAGGGCAAGAATGTTGCTATCTCCGGCTTCGGTAACGTTGCTTGGGGTACAGCATGGAAGCTCTGGGAGCTCGGTGCTAAGTGCGTAACAATCTCCGGACCAGACGGATATATCTATGATCCAGACGGAATCACAACTCAGGAGAAGGTTGACTACCTCCTCGAGCTCAGAGGATCCGGAAAGAACATCTGCGCTCCATACGCAGAGAAGTTCCCTAACGCTAAGTTCTTCGCTGGAAAGAAGCCTTGGGGCGTATTCCAGGATACAGGCTGCAAGATCGACATGTTCATCCCATGCGCTATGCAGAACGACGTTCACATGGAGCATGCTAAGCAGATCGTTGAGGGCGGCTGCAAGTTCTACTGCGAAGGCGCTAACATGCCTACAACCAACGATGCTCTGAAGTATCTCATGGACAACATGATCGCTGTTGGTCCTGCTAAGGCAGCTAACGCAGGCGGCGTTGCTTGCTCCTGCATCGAGATGGGCCAGAACGCAGGTCACACTGCATTCCAGCACCAGGCTGTTTATGATCAGCTCCACCAGATCATGAAGAACATCTACAGCGCTTGCGCTAAGGCTGGCGAGAAGTACTACAATGACAAGAATGCTCTTGTTGCTGGTGCTAACATCGCTGGATTCGAGAGAGTTGCTGAAGCTATGATGGCTCAGGGCCTTGTATAAGATGACTCTTTAGGTGTAAAACCTCAAAAAACACAAAAAAGAGACCGCTCCGGCGGTCTCTTTTATTATCCTTCTGTTCCCTTTTCTTTCTTCCTTTTATTACATCATGTTTATCGTTTCTCCGCTTGCAAAGAGGTAAAGGTATGCCTCAGCTACTTCCATGCCGGTACCCTTTTCTACCGCTTCACTGTAAAGGTCTGTCTGGACTTTGTATTCATCTCTTATGCGTTCAAGTTCTGCCTCGTGCGGTCTGTCCGGTCTTATGAAATTTGACTTATAGTCGATCAGTATCATTTTGCCGTCTTCCTCAAAGCAGCAGTCGATCACACCCTGTACCAGCATATCGCGTCCGTTCCGCACGGTACGGAGAGTGAAAGGCTTCTCGCGCATGAGAGTCCCCTTCAAAGCAGCATCTGCAGCCCTTTTGCCCAGGTCGCTGCTGAAGAATGCAGCTATGCGGCCGGGATCGACAGCTGCGAATACATCTGTATCGATCGCGTCATGATCCCTCAGGAATGCGGCGCGTTCTTCGATATACTCTGCATCGATCCCGCCGTATGGATCCATGGCCTTCGAAAAGTCGATAAATTCCATGATGCGGTGATATGCTATTCCGATGTCTGCGGCGGATGCGCTCTTGCTCTTCTCTATTCCCGTACGGAGATGTGTTACCTCATCATCCGATGTAACCACAGCTTCCTTCTTCTTCATGCGCTCCTTTTCAAGCTCCTCCTTTCTGATGGCGCTGACGGAGTACTTGGCCTTTTCGGTAAGAAGATCCTCATCCGGATATCTGTAGCTGAACCTTCTGTCTATCTCATCGTATATAGCCTGCTCTTCTGCGTTCAGAGGCCTGTCAAAGTATGCGCTTATCCTGCTGTCCGTACCCGCGCTGTCTGCACTTTTTGCAAGTATCAGAGGAGATACGTACAGTCTGTTGAATCCGCTCTTCAGAACGCCCTGCATTGCTTTCAGGAAGTTTGCCGGGCGGAGCTGGTATTTGGCAAGCTCCTCCTCACTCCCGCATGTACCGACCATATAGAGCTTATTGCGGGCTCTCGTCATGGCAACATAGAGGAGTCTCAGTTCTTCTTTATATGAGTCATTCTTTGATTTTGAGTTTATGGCTCGCTGCAGCACAGTGTTTCTCCAGTATCTGCGCGCCGGATCCACGTAAGGAAGCCCTACCCCGCCATCCGGATCAAAACTGAGATCCTTGCTGTTTGTATCGTATCTGAATTTGTGTCCGAGACCTCCGACTATGACAAACGGGTATTCCAGTCCCTTGCTCTTATGGATCGTTGATATGCGTACAACATCGTCATCCCGTCCTACCATCGAAGCCTGTCCGTTCCTGAGCTTCTTGCTCTTAAGAAGTTCGAGGAAAGAGATGAACGAGCTCAGAGTCGCGATCGTATCCTTACTGAATCTGCCTGCTTTGTCTGCGAGGGTCATCAGATTGGCCTGCCTTGCCGCACCGCCGGGCATCGCGCCGGCCATCCTGTAGTAGCCGGAATCTACCAGCACCTTCCACACGAAGTCTCCGAGCGGAAGTATGCGTGACAGCCTGCGCCACTCCAGCAAAGCGTTCATTGCAGCGGCTGTCTTCTCTTTCAGGACTCCTTCAGGGCCTTCCTCAGCAAACCATCTGAAGGCTTCCCAGTAGGCTGAGCGCTCCCTGACCGTCTTCTTGTGCTCTATCCTTATACGCGCCAGCTCATCGGGGCTGAATCCGAACACCTCAGAGTGCAGTACGGTGATGAGCTGCACATCCCTCTTCATATTGTCTATGCATGTAAGGAGTGCGAGAGCTACTTCTATTTCGATGGTATCGAATAGGTCCTCAGTCTCTTCGACATGCGCTTCTATCGCGTGATCCCTCAGTGCGCGGCTCATGATCTCGCCTCTGTATTTGACCGCTCTGAAAAGGATCGCTATATCTCTTGCACTTGCTTTTCTCACAACGCCGGCCATTGTGTCGTAGAATTCAGTGCCTATGATCGACTGCACGAGCCCGGCGATATACTCAGCTTCTGCCTCTTCCTTGCTGAGCTCCTCGATCTCTTCATCTGCCCCGCCCTCTGCGGCCTCTTCCGGGTCATCCTCTTCCTCTGAGGTATTGTCGAGAAGAACATGGACTTCAGGGATGAAGTCATATTCAGGCGGACACTCAACTCCGGTATACAGCATTGAACGCTCATCGTAGCCTTCCATGATACTGCGGAACACATGGTTGATGTATCTGATCGTTGCATCGTTAGTTCTGAAATTGCGTCCTAAATCTATGGCAATTCCATCAGGTTCGCGCCCTGAGGCATAGCGCGCGTACAGCCTTTCAAATATCTCAGGCTCAGCCTGCCTGAATTTGTATATGCTCTGCTTCACATCGCCTACCCTGAACACATTGTCAGGGCGCGCAACGCGGCTGATCAGGTTCTCCTGTATGTTATTCGTATCCTGATATTCATCTACAAAGATGAATCTGAATCTCCTGCGGAGCGTGTCTGCCGCCTCGTCATTTTTCAGGATGCGGACTGCTATATGCTCCATGTCTGCAAAGTCTATGACCCTCTTCTCACGCTTCTTAGCGTCGTATCTTCTCTCGAACTCCTCAAGCATGCGAAGATAGTAGACAGTATATTCATATGTGGCGTTCATCTCGGACAGACGGGTCCCGAGATCAGGTATCAGATATTTCTTTTTAAAATCTCCTATTTCTTTCTTGAGAGCCTCGTTGAGATCCTTGACCTCAGGCTTTATTGATTCATAGGCTTCCTTCTGCGCTTTGGCGGCCACCACTCTTGTTGAAGGTATTCCTTCGATTGCATTTATGACCTCCATGCCTGTCCCGCCGGAGATCAGCGCATCGTATACAGCGTTTACAGCGGCTTCCTGCGCTGCCAGCTTTGCCTCGTACATCTCAGGGATCCCTGCTCCCGCAAACAGCTCCTTAAGCCGGGAAAAAGCTCCCCTGACGCTTCTGAATGCCTCTTCGCCATCCGCAAACATCATCTTCTTAAAATCCGACTCATCGAATGTTTCCGGGGTGACTTTCAGCTGTTCAGCCTTTCCGAATGCCCAGTCAAAGTAGTCAGGCATCGTTCTGAGCCTTGAGTACGCATCCAGCATTCCGTCCATGAATTTGTCATCGCTGCGCTCTTCGCTGTACAGCCTCAGAAAAGACCTGAAGCCGCAGCCCTCAATGAGGTCGTCTTTTTCAAATCCCTCTTCAAAGAGCTCGCTCAGAGCCTCTCGTCTAAGCAGTTCGCACTGCACTTCGTCTGCAACAGCGAACGACGGCTCCATGTCTGTCATGTGAAAGAATTCCTTTATGACCCTGAGCGCAAAGCTGTCGATCGTCGAGATGTATGCTTTATACAGCCTTGCCAGCTGTTCCTTCATGTGCGGAATGTCTTCCGGATGCTCTTCCATCCTCTTTCTGATGGCAGCAGCAAGCCTCAGCTTCATTTCGGAAGCTGCTGCATTCGTGAAGGTCACGACAAGCATCTCATCCACATTGGCACGGCCTTCGAGGATGATCCTTATTATGCGTTCAATAAGCACCGAAGTCTTGCCCGAACCCGCTGCCGCGGAAACGAGCACTGATTTATCAAGTGTTTCTATCGCTTTAAGCTGTTCTTCAGTAAATCTGTTTGCCATGATTTTATTTTATCCGCCGCCGGTGATCTTATCAACAAAAAGTGGCACAGGGGATCTGCCCCTGTGCCAACGATATCATCTTATATGGGTAAAAAAACGGTCTCTATACGAGTACATCGCCTTCCATTCCGGCCGGAACTTCCAGACCCATAAGGGTCAGGATAGTAGGCGCGATGTCTGCCAGTTTGCCGGATTTTTTCTTGAAAGGAACAGGCTCCTTGCAGATGTGGCAGAGCGGCACCTTGGAAGTGGAGTGCTTTGTTACAGGCTCACCCTTCTCATCAAGCATGGTATCAGCATTGCCGTGGTCTGCAGTGAGGAGGATCTGTCCGTCCTTCTCGAATATTGCATCGCGTATCTGTCCGATCAGACCGTCGAGGGTCTCTATCGCCTTGACAGCTGCATCGAAATCGCCTGTATGTCCTACCATGTCAGGGTTTGCGAAGTTAAGGATGATGAGGTCATACAAATCCTTATTGATCCTGTCGATGACAGTTGCCGCAACTTCAGGAGCGCTCATCTCCGGCTGCAGGTCGTATGTAGCTACCTTAGGCGAAGGGATCAGGATCCTGTCTTCATTGACATTCGGCTCCTCAACGCCGCCGTTGAAGAAGAATGTTACGTGTGCATACTTTTCAGTTTCTGCAATACGGAGCTGCTTCAGTCCGAGGTCTGCGATAGTCTTTCCCAAAGTCGGATCAACGTCCTGAGGCGGGAATGCTACCAGTACATTCGGCATCGTCGCATCGTACTCAGCCATGCATACGTATGTAAGATCCTTTGGAGCGGACTTTCTTTCGAATCCGTCAAAGTCAGGATCTACCAGCGCGCGTGTGATCTCTCTGGCTCTGTCAGGTCTGAAGTTGATGAAGATCACCGAATCGCCGTCCTTGATAGGAACAGGATTGATGACTGTAGGCTGTACGAACTCATCCACTTCATCCTTTGCATAGGAGTTGTCCATGCACTCCTGAGCGCTTGAAGCAGTGAGGCCTTCGCTGAGTGTGAGTGCATCATAAGCTCTGACGAGACGCTCCCATCTCTTGTCTCTGTCCATCGCGTAGAATCTGCCCGAGATGACGCCAATGCATCCTGCCTCGTTCTCTTTCAGGTATTCCTCAAGAGGTCCGAGCCATGTCATGGCGCTCTTTGGCGGAACGTCTCTTCCGTCGAGGAAGCAGTGAACTGCTACATCCTTGACGCCGTTTTTCTTGGCCATGTTTATTGTGGCCATGAGGTGCTTCATATGGCTGTGTACACCGCCGTCAGACACGAGTCCCATGATGTGGAGGGTATGTCCTTCAGCTGCGTTCTTCATGGCAGCCAGCAGAGCTTCATTCTCAAAGAACTCTCCCGAATCTATGGATCTCGAGATCTTGAGAAGGTTCTGATAGATGACGCTTCCGGCACCTATATTGAGATGCCCTACCTCGGAGTTACCCATCTGGCCTGCAGGAAGTCCTACAGGCTCACCGCTTGCATAGATAGTGATGAACGGATAATTATCAAAAAGTTCATCGAGTACAGGCGTCCTGGCTCTGAGGATGGCGTTCCCGTAAAAATCTTCTCTGTAGCCGAATCCGTCAAGGATCATCAGCATGGTTGGTCTGTGTTTCATGACTTACTCCTCTTCTCTTCTTGTGTAAGTGATCATGTCAGCGGCGATCTCCTTTGCCGCCTGACTTACCGGCCTTTCGCTTTCTTCTTCTGTAAGAGCAGGCTTTCCATCAACAATGTCCCTTGCCCTCTTTGCGGTAAGGATGACAAGTGAATACCTGCTGTCCGTCTTATCTCTGAGTTTGTTTATGGATGGATAAAGAAGCATTTTTGGTTTTTCCCCTTTCTTAGATTACTTCTGTTTAGACTCATTTTCATATTCTCTGATGACAGGCCTGACAGCCTCAGGGACCTTCGCTCCTTCGGCAGCCATTATGCACTTGACCAGCGCAACGGCCTCATCCAGATCATCATTTACTACATAATAGTCATATTCCCCTATGAGCCTGATCTCGTTCAGAGCCTGACCGAGTCTTTTCTCGATTTTCTCGGCTGTCTCAGTGCCCCGGCCTTCGAGGCGCCTTCTGAGCTCTGCGAGACTTGGAGGAAGTATGAATATGAGTACCGCTTCGGGCATGGCTTTCTTGACCTGGAGGCCTCCCTGCACGTCGATATCGAGTATCACATTGCGGCCTCTTTCAAGACGGTTCACCACCATGTCTTTCGGTGTTCCGTATAGATTGTCGAACACTGTCGCATGCTCGAGGAAATTGCCGGCCTCGATATTCTCAAGGAAGGTCTCTCTGGTGACAAAGAAATAGTCCTTGCCGTGGACCTCGCCTTCGCGCGGCTCACGGGTGGTCATTGATACCGAAAACTCGTTGCCGATCTCCTTCAGGAGCTCACGGCATACCGTTCCTTTTCCCGTTCCCGACGGACCGGATATAACAAATAGTCTGCCTTTTTTACGGCTCATACGTACCTCCCCGCTGACTTATTATTGTATCATGTTTTCCTCTGACTTAGCAATTATCAGATTAGCTGCAACATCTCCCTCAACGTTTATTGTTGTGAATGCCATGTCGAGCAGCCTGTAGAATGCTGCTACAGGACCGATAAGATCCAGCGGCAGATTGAATATGGTGAGATATGATGTCATCAGTATGATCCCTCCTCCCGGTATGCCCGGAGCCGCCATGTTCAGAAGCGTTGCAATGACAGCCATTGCGGCATACTGAGCGATCGGCAGGTCGAGAGAATAGAAGTCTGAGACAAATACCGCAAGGCAGCAGAATGAGCAGGCCCCTCCGCACATGTTTATGGTGCATCCCAGCGGAAGCGTAAAGTTGCTGATTTCAGCCGGAGCTCCCAGTTCTTCAACACTCACCCTGATGGTGGTAGGAAGAGTAGCCGCCGAACTTGTTGTGGAAAGCGTCATAAGCGCGACCTTGCCGCATGCTGACAGGAATGCAGCTGCGTCTTTTTTAGTATAAAGACGCACCGGGATGAAAAATACGATTATGAATACCGTGATGCATGCAAGCCAGCAGCACATGATATATTTGCCTATGGCCATGAAAAGGCCGGTCCCGTATTGCGCTATCGAAAATGCCATCAGCGACATGACGCCTACAGGCGATGTTTCCATTATTATCGAAAGCAGGCGGAAAACCAGCGCCGTCAGTCTGTTTATGAATTCTGTGACCGGCTTCCCCTTCTCTCCTGCCGCAACTATCACAGCAGAAAGTATCAGCGCGAGGATCAGCGCCGGCAGTATGCATTTCGCTGACAGAACATCCGAAAAACTGTGTGGCAGGATACCAAGGAGTACCTCGGAAATGCGTACCGGTCCTCCTATTTCCCCCTCATAAACCGGCTGGTTCTCAAATGCGATCCCTATGCCGGGTCTTATTACCATCGCCACCGCGAACGCGGCTGCAAATGAGGCCAGGAACATCACCACATAGAGAAATACCGTCTTGACGGCTACGCGCCTTAGTGATGACATATTTGAGGAATTGATTATTCCCGTCATCACAGCGCAGATGATCACCGGTATGACCATCATTTTTATGAGATTCAGGTATACATCGCCTATGATTTTTGCCTCAACAGAAAACTGCGGAGCCAAGGTTCCCAGAAGGATCCCGGCTCCGAAGCCAATAGCTATCCTAATGAACAGATTCTCTTTTTTGAAGACAGTCTTCACTCTATGTTCTGTACCTGCTCTCTTACCTTCTCGATCTCTGCCTTGAGCTCGAGCATGTTTGAAGTGATCTCCCTGTCATTGGACTTGGAGCCTATCGTGTTTGCTTCACGGTTCATCTCCTGTATCAGGAAATCGATCTTTTTGCCGATGGCTTCCTTTCCGTCTGACTTCAGGAAGCTTCTCAGCTGGCTTATGTGGCTTCCAAGCCTTACAAGCTCCTCTGTTATGTTGGCTTTGTCAGCAAATATCGCCGCCTCAAGAGCGATCCTCTCCTCGGGAACCTCATAGACGCCGCCGAGTATTTCCTCGACTCTGGCCTTGAACTTAGCGGCATATTCCTTCTCGATCTCAGGGGCTCTTTTCTCTATGTGATCCCTGATATTCTGTATGGTATCTGCCCTTGCTGAAAGATCCGCCGCGAGTTTCTCTCCCTCAGTCTCTCTCATGCTGCAGAAATCATCAAGCGCTTTTACTGTAGCGCCCAGAAGCCTTTTGGACATGGCTTCCTCGTCTTCAGCGGCCGGCGTTGTGACTATGACGTCAGGCATCTTTGAAAGAAGGCTGAGCGAGACCCGCGACTCCTCTCCGAAGTCGAAGCTGTCCCTTAATTCAGAAAGCACGCTGTAATAGCGGGCTGCAAGCTCTTTATCGAGCCTTACATCGCTGTCGCTCCTGCCTACGTTGTCAACGCTCACGCTGACCTCTACCTTGCCGCGGTGGACCCTCTCCTTGATCGCAGACTTGATCGTCTCCTCGGCGAATGAATACCGCCTCGGCATTTTTACATAAATGTCCAGGTATCTGTGATTTACGGATCTTATTTCTACTGTTACCTTGCTGATCTCGTCAGAGTACTCGCCTCTGCCGAATCCCGTCATGCTTCTTATCATTTTGTCAGAACTCCATCGTTTATTCTACTATCTCTTCCACAGCAGCTTCAGCCACATCTTCGATCACCTGATCTGCAGCTTCTTCCGTGTTTTCGATCACTTCCGCATCCACGTCAACTGCTGTTTCGCGTGTAAGCTCGTCTTCGGCTTCAGCATCTGCTTCCTCTCTCAGGCGCTGCTCTTCGGCCTCGCGTCTGGCATCGGCTTCGGCGAATTTTGCTCTTGTGTTCAGCACTTTCAGTACAACGTAAGCAACCGCGAGTACTACTAATAATTTAAACATATACGTCCTCCTTGATCCTTAACGTAAAGGGTATTCAATATTTCATATTCTGCGGACGCAGTACGAGTATGTCTGCGTCAATGTCATACTCAGCCGTATTTATGAACCACACCTGTCCCAGGCTTATACCATGCCCCCGGCCTGCAGCATCAATGAGAAATTCTTCAATGCTGCCGATGTTCGGCAGACCGAAACCGGCGGACTCCGATCTGTAGTGCATAGGAAGCACCAGTTTCGGTGTTGTTCTTTCAATCAGGTCGAGTGCTTCCTTTTTGTCATACGTATAAACACCGCCTACCGGGACGAGAGCGATGTCTGCATTTTTAAGGAGCTCAAGGTTTTCCTCTGTCAGAAGATCATCGAGCACCTCTCCTATGTCACCGTAGTGTACGAGCTTTTCTCCGGTGGCCTTGTGTGTTATGACATATATCCTGTTTTCTCCTCTGAGAGCGCCTTTTTCAGGGTCGTGGAAGGTATCTATCCACTGCACCTCAAACGGGCTGTCCTCCTTTGGCTCGATAATTATTGCACTTCTGTAATTATGGTCGAAGTGATCATGCGAGCAAAGCACTTCGCTTGCCGCATCCTTAATGTCTCCGAAACCCTTGACAGATCCCGGCTCATATGGATCGAAAACTATCGAATATCCGGTCTCTTCATCCAGTATCTTAAAACATGAATGTCCTGTGTATTTTATGATCATGGCGTTCTCCTTTTCAGCTTATCAGCGAGATCGCCGACTCGATCGTCTTTATCTCGCATACCCCGCTGCCCTTTTCGTACTCACCGTCAAGAGTCCAGTGCGTATTTTCATCCAGTTCGAATGTCACATTATGCGCCGAATACTTTTCTATCTGATGTGATTTGAATGTTCCGTTGAGTATGCTCGCGGTCATGTCGCTGAGTTCGATCAGATCCTTAGGCATTTTGAGCAGAAGCACTTCCATGAGGCCATCGTTCATATCGACGTCCAGCTTCTGAAGATTTACTATCCCGCCTATGGATCTGGAATTGCATACTCCGCCTAAGACATAGTCCCCTTCATGTATTTCCTCATCCGGAGTCCCCTTCTCAAGCGTGATCCTGGCATGTATGGACTTTATGTGAGTCAGCTCCTTTATCCCTGCCATTACATACGCGGAGTGGCCAAGTATGTTTTTTATATTCTGCGGCACGGAGTATGTGGTGGATGTAAACGCTCCGAAGCTTGCAACATAGCTGAAATAGCGTCCGTTGAAACTTCCGATATCCACAGGATGCGGGGTCCCGCTGATTATCTTCTCCACGCAGGCAGGTATCGACTTCGGAAGCCCTACAGAACTCGCAAAGTCGTTCGTTGAACCGGCCGGAATGTATCCGAGCGGTGTCCTGAGGCCGCTGCTGATGAGTCCGTCTATGACCTCGTTAAGCGTTCCGTCTCCGCCCGACACCACCACGGTATCGACTGTTCCGCCATACCACGCAGCGAAGTCCCTGGCATCTCCCTTACCTGTTGTCATCAGTACCTGCGTCAGATAGCCCGAATCCGAAAAACGCCCGATTATCTCAGCCATGTACTTTGGCGCCTGCATAAGTCCCGATTTCGGATTCATGATAAACAGCAGTTTCTTTCTATCGTTCATAATCCCGTCACCTCCGGAAGTGAAGTTCCTTACTGATCGTCGTCCCATGACTCCAGTTCTGCTCTGCGCGTCTCGATCTCCTGCTCGATCCTCTCGCGGACCTGCATAGTCTCAATAAGCTCCGCGATCTCCCTCTCACGCTTCTCATCATAGCCGGGATCGAACTTCCTCGACATTCTCACGGCGAGGCTGTCGAGTGATCTGTCCACCATGTCATACTCGCCTATGATCAGCTTATGCCACATCTCTTCGCCGTTAGCGCCATACTGCTTGATGAGGTATTCCTTTATTTTTGCAGGAGTGAGTCTTCCGCGCCTCATGTGTATGTCCCATGATTTGTTGAACATCATTCCTATGCAGAGCACCCAGCTTATAAGATAAAACCACAGCATCATGGCTACGATGTTTGAGAAGGCGCCGTACAGAACGTTGTATTTGGCAGCCCTCGCAATATACACAGAGTATATCCAGGTAACTGCAAGTATGCCGAGAGTAGCAAAAACAGCTCCCGGCAGGACCGCTGTAACCGGCACGCGTATGCGCGGCAGCAGATAGTAATTCGCAAGAATGACTATAAAGAACAGCATTACCAGGACAGGAGTTTTCAGTCCGGAAATGAGGCCCTCAATATATGTGTTCTGGAGTATTCTCTTTGCTATAAGCTCTCCATATACATATCCTACCAGCGTGACGGCAACCGCCAGAATTGACAGTGCCGCGATAGGAATAGCCTTGAGCCTTTCAGTAAAAAAGCTGAATCTGTATCTTCCGTAACTGATGGTGTATGTCGTCAGTCTGGAAAGCGAAAACGCAAGAGATGAACTCGCCCAGAGAGCGAGGATTATCATGAAGAAGCTGCTCAATGCAGTAGATGATGCCGAGAACAGTCTCTGCAGAACGCTTCCCATCTCGGTCGAAAGATGCATCTCCAGCCAGTCCCTGATAAAGTCCATGGATACATCAAAAATACCAAGGACCTGCGTGAGTACGATCATCATAGGCACCGACGCCATAAAGAAGAAATACGCGATCTGCGCAGCAAATCCCGCATAATACTGGTCGTCAAACTGCCTCCACAGGTGGAAGCCGATTTTAAGAACCCTTTTCCATGTAAGATGGAGTTTTTTCTGTTCCGGATTGTCAGATGTGCTGTCCCAGAATTCACTCATATGATCATATCTGGCCGGCGTCAGCCGAGCAGTCTCTCCAGTTCTTCAAGAGCTTTCGCCCTGTGACTAATAGTATTTTTGAAATCCGTCCCAAGTTCCGCAAAGGAGTTGCTGTATCCCTCCGGTATGAAAACCGGATCGTATCCGAAGCCTCCCTCACCCTTTTTTTCTGTGGCGATATGGCCTTTGCATTCACCCCTTGCAACAAGCACATACCTGCCGTCCTGAGGTACGGCCTCTTCAGGAACACCCTTCTCATCAGGATAGATAAGAGTGATCACCGTTACGAATTTTGCCGTTCTTTCATTCTCAGGCACGCCGTCAAGCGCGGCAAGGAGCTTCGTATTGTTGTCATCATAAGTGCAGCCCTCTCCGGCATATCTGGCGCTGTAAACTCCCGGCTCACCGCCAAGAGCATCCACCATGAGGCCGGAGTCATCTGCTATGACCGGGCTGTCCAGATACTTTCCGAGTGATGGATCGGCAGCTATCATGTCCATGATCACACTCGCCTTAAGGTGTGAATTTTCTTCAAATGTAGTGCCGGTTTCCTCTATGTCGTCAGTCGGTATGCCTGCGTCATCGCGCGTGATGACATCCAGCCCGTACTTCTCAAGAATGGCCCTTATTTCTTTGATCTTATTCTTATTCTGTGATGCTAATATTGCTGTTCTCATAATTAATTAATTGTATCATTTTTCACGTGCCGCCGCCATCATCAGAGCGCATTCAATGCGCTTTCTGTGGAGCTTGCAGCCGAAGCGATAGACCTTGTTGATGTCTCCGTTTGAGTGATAATTGTTTGCAGCGCATCCGCCCGCGCAGTAAAGCCTTGCCCAGCAGTCTTTGCAGTCGTCACGCGTGTAGATATTGTTGCCGCTTCTGAATATGTCAACAGTTTCCGGATGTGTGATCCCGTCATATATGTTGCCGACTATCATGTCATCATCACCTACAAACTGGTGGCATGGATAGAGATCTCCGGTCGGCGTTACTGCAAGGTATTCCGTCGCGACTCCGCATCCTGCGACTCTCTTATATATGCACGGACCTCCTGTCAGGTCTACCGTATAGTGGTAGAAGCTGAACCCTTCTCCTCTTTTCTCCCTCTCGAGCATTTCGAGCGCCAGCTTCTCATACTCCTCATATAGCTGAGGCAGGTCTTCTTCATGCAGGGCGTACGGGACGTCCGGATCTGACACTACCGGCTCGATCGAAGTCTCCCTGAAGCCAAGGTCTGCCATGGCCAGCACGTCAGCAGCGAAATCCTTATTATACGCGGTATAGGTCCCGCGCATATAGTATTCAGGCGATCTCTCAGCATTCTTAAGGCGCGAATCCACCAGAGCCCTGAAATTATCCATTATCATGTCGTAGGTGCCGCCTCCGGTCTTGCTGTGCCTCATCCTGTCATGAGTTTCGCGCCTGCCGTCCATGCTGAGTACGACATTGCCCATCTCGCGGTTTGTGAAGTCTATGACATCTTCGTCTATCAGCACTCCGTTGGTTGTAAGAGTGAAATTGAAGATCTTGTTGTACTTCTTCTCGAGCTCTCTTCCGTATGCAACTATCTCCTTGCATACATCCCAGTTTATGAGAGGCTCGCCTCCGAAGAAATCCACCTCAAGATGCCTGCGCGTACCGGAATTCTCAACCAGATAATCCAGGGCGCGCTTTCCGACCTCAGCGCTCATGATGCCGCTCTTGCCGCTGTAATCGCCCTTGCCGGCAAAACAATACTCACAGTCCATGTTGCATCCATGTGCAACGTGAAGGCATATCGCCTTCAGGACTGACTGCTTTATCTTGATCTCGTCAGCAGCCTGCTCGAAAGGATCTTCCGACCAGAGCAGACCTCCGGCATGCAGTTCAGCTATGTCACTCAGAGTCTCATTTGCATCTTCTGCAGTGATCCCGTGCTTTTGCGCGATTTTTGATGCGATTTCTCCAATGATCTTACTGTTGCTGAAAACTGATCCGGCAGCTACGTCAGAACCGCGCATCTCTGCATCAAGCATTTCTATCGCATCATAGGCGACCTCATCGACAGAGTGTACTGCGCCGCTGGCCGCATCTACCACCATATTAAATCCGTTTAATCTGTATTTATGTATCATTACTCTCCCTTAAGTGAGGCAAAAGAAAAAGCGGCGCTGCATCATGCAGCGCCGCCGTAAGCATCTTACTTTTCCTTGCGCTGCTCGCAATGCTGATTTGCAACGCTGCAGGAAGTCTTGCTTGCAGACTGGCACGAAGTCTGGCACTCACCGCATCCGCCTGTGACCTTGGACTCAGCCATATCTCTTGTTGTGATAGTTTTGATTCTCTTCATTTTTGTAGCCCTCCGTCTGTTTTGATCCATATGTAGGATACCATTATGCCGCGCTTCTGTCAATCTGAGGCATGCGGCTCAGCGGTTTGCTAGCTGTTGATCTCAGCTGAAAAATCCGATGCATCGTATACCTTCGTTTCTGAAGATACGGCCTCTACTGCCGCTACAGCAGCATCCGCGATTTCTTTTTCAAGAGCGTCGAATTCAGCCTTTGCTTCGGCAATGAATGTAGGGACTTCAGGAGCTTCGAAATTCTTAGGGATGCCCGTTCTCGGAACTTCGAGTGTTGCGCGGTTCTCAAAAGGTGTCTTTTTCTCTTCGGAAACCGGTTCAGGCTCATGATGAGCAGGGGCGGCTGTGATCCTGAAATCGAACACGGCCTCTTTTCTCATGTCCCTGTTGACTATTCTGATCCTGTCAGCCTTTCCTTCAGTGCTGTCCGCCTTGACAAGAATGTCTCTTGTCTCTCCTGCTGCGATATCCAGAGTAACCTCCTGGCCCGGGATAGGCGGGAGATCCCAGTTTCTGGTATCCGGATTATATGCGGTATGGAAGAATCTGATCTTTCCGACAGTAACATTTATGTGGTAAATGCAATCCTGATTTACGCTCGGAAGCAGACACTCGCTCTGCTTATCGCCAAGCTGTCCCCTTAGATTGACCGTGCCCTTTGCAGTTCTGTATACAAGGCCTCTGTACTCATTGCGGGAATTGACCTGCTCGCTTACGATGATAACTTCGCATGGTGCATTATTGATCACATACTCAGCAGTCGTTCCTATGGAGTTCAGCATGTCCTCCTTGGAAGACTTTGTCATGATAATGAGATCAGCTCCGGTCTCGCGTACTGCCCTTGTGATCCTGACGCCTGCCTTGCCGACAGCTGACAGCTTTGTCAGCTTGTATCCCTCGAATGCTTCAGCAATGAGATCGAGTTTCTCATCGAGCTCCTTTAAGGCTGCACTCTCGACATCAGTCCTCACGGAATAGCCCAGTCTCTCGTCTATCATCATGAGCACGAGTTCCGCCTCTTCAGGAGTGTAATTCTTCTTCACATATGCGAGTGCCTTCAGGCTGCGCTGTGTTTCTTCGATTGGGATAAGTATCTTTTTCATAAGTTTATCCTCTTCTTTATTCCCAATATTTTAACTGTTTAATTGTAGCACGCTGATATTGATATTATCAATTTTATTAATTCTATTTAAGGAACTTGCTGTTGTTCGTCAATATGAAAATTTCAGCGATCGCGTAAAGCACAAGATAATCATCGTCATATGAATTGACAATGTCATTCCTGCACCTTCCGTGCTGATCAAAGATAAGGTTCGGAGACCCTCCGATGACTGCTTTAAGCTTCCCCTCGTGCTCTATCATGTAGTTGCAGGATATCCTTGCCTTCATGCATGACGGAAAGAGTCTGATCAGGAAAACACCGGCATCGGTATCCGCCTCGAAGCCTTCGCCGCGGGAATCTTTGAACCTTCTTATCTCTCCGAAATGTTCACCGTCAGAGAGCAGTTCAAAACCCGCCGATTCAGAAGCATAGCCCTTGTTGTCAAAGGCATGCGGAACCACGGATGCCATTTCGTTGCCATCCGTATCGAACACTTTTGCCGTAAAAGGTTTCAGAGAAGTCTCTACCCTGAGCACGTTATTGCCGTCTGAATCCCTGAAGTATCCCTCGACTGAATTGTGATAATAGAATTTATAAAAGTCGAGGGTCTCAGGCACCTTCGCATCTCTTTCCGCATCCAGTTTTTCTATCAGCTCCGCCAGATGCCTTACCAGCATCACTGAAGCCAGTTTGAAGCCGGCAAATACAGCGTATCTTTCAGGAGTCACTTCAGCCTCCTGTGTATTTACAAGATTCTCAAACCTGTACTCATCCTCTTCTTTTCTGATGATGTTTTCAAGCCTCGTGACATGCTTTACATCGATGCAGTTTCTGCCGCGCGATATGACCACGCAGTCCTTGAAACTGCACGGTCCGAATACTATGCTGTCACCTTCAAAGCCCTTGTGCTCAGCTATCCACGGTTTGCCGAGAGGAGTGTCAAGATCCCTGATTTTTTCATAGATCCCGGCTATGCTCATGTCGGTCTTTATGATCTTTTCATAAATGCTGCGGTCATTGCGCGTGCCCCCGCCGCGGTTCCAGAATATTCCGAAAGCAAGCAGCAGAGTGATCCCGCCCATGATGAACCTTCCGGTCGACATCATGAGCAGGCCCAGTATCACTGCAAGGACACCGACAGCAGTTATTGCCTTATCTTCTTTCATATAAGATCAGATCTCCTTAAAATACCCTTTTCCTTTTTATGAAAGCAGCTTGTCTACAGCATCCCTTACTGCCTTGCGGTTCTTTTCAGCCTCTTCTGCCGTTGCTCCCTGAGCCATTACATAAGTCTTGATCTTAGGCTCGGTTCCCGACGGTCTGACTGCTACCGCGCATCCGTCCGCGAGCTTGTAGAAGAGAACGTTGCTCTTTGTGAAGCCCGGAACATCTCCGAGGTAATCCGTTACGCTTTCTACCTTGAGTCCGATCTCTTCAGGAGCGTCCTCTCTGATGCGGGCCATTACGGCTTCTCTTCTTTCAGCGGAGTCAAATCCCGCAAACACTGTGGATTCGGTATTCTCTACGAAATATCCGTACTTCTCATAGAGGGCCATGAGTCCGTCATAGACCGACATTCCCTGTGCCTTGTAGTAGCAGGCCATCTCAGCCATCATCATGGCTGCATAGACTGCATCCTTGTCTCTTGCGTATGAGCCGCCGAGGAATCCGATGCTCTCCTCAAATCCGAAGAGGAAGTGCTCGTCTCCGTTCTCATCGAGGTCCTTGATCTTCTCTCCGATGAACTTGAATCCGGTCAGCACGTCGTACATCTTTACGCCGTTGTCCGCAGCTATCTTGTCTGCCATTACTGTCGAAACGATCGATTTGCAGACGAAAGGCTTCTCAGGCATTTTGCCGAGCTCTTTTCTGACTGTGAAGATGTAGTCGAGCATGAGGCATGCCTCCTGATTTCCGGAGAGGATCTTATATCCGTCCTTAGCCTTTACGACCGCACCGCATCTGTCGCTGTCAGGGTCTACGCCGATGACCAGCTCTGCGTCGTTCTTCTTTGCATACTCGATGGCGAGAGCAAAGCCCTCAGTATTCTCCGGGTTCGGTGATTTTACAGTCGGGAAGTTCCCGTCCGGTATCATCTGCTCCTCTACCGGGATGATCGCTCCGTAGCCCTGTCTTCTGAGGATCTCAGGAACCAGTTTGTAGCCTGCTCCGTGGAAAGGTGTGAATACGATCTTCATGTCCTTTGCCACCTGATCGATGTACTTGCGAGTGATCGAAGTCTCCATGACCTTGCCGATGTATGTCTCATCCATCTCATCGCCGAGGATCTCAACAAGGCCTTCAGCCAGAGCCTTATCATAGTCCATTGTCTTTACGTCCTTGAAGATATCTACCTTTGCTATCTCGGCAGATACAACGTCTGCATGCTCAGGTCCGAGCTGCGCGCCGTCTGCCCAGTATGCCTTGTATCCGTTGTATTCCTTCGGATTGTGGCTCGCTGTGATGTTGATGCCTGCGATCGAACCGGTCTCTCTGACTGCAAACGAAAGCTCAGGTGTAGGACGCATATCGTCGAAGATGTAGGCTTTTATGCCGTTAGCAGCAAGTACGGCTGCTGCCTCTTCAGCGAACAGTCTTGAATTGTTTCTTGAGTCATGTGCAATAGCGACACCGTTTCCTTCAGCAGAATCTCCGCCAATCTGGCCGCCATTCGCGATAATGAGATTTGCCAGGCCCTGTGTGGCATATCTTACGGTATACACGTTCATCATGCCGATGCCGGCTCCCATAATGCCTCTCAGACCTGCAGTACCGAAGGTGAGCATTGCCTTGAATCTTCCCTCGATCTCTGTCTCATTCCCTTCAAGTGCTCTGAGTTCCTCTTTTGTTTTTTCGTCAACTACGTCTGATGCAAGCCAGTACTCATACTCTTCTCTGTAAGTTCTCATGTTTCTCCGCCTTTCTTTAACCTACTTCTTCAAACTGCGAGTTATATAATTCTGCGTAGGCACCGCCCTTTGCGAGCAGTTCCTCATGTGTGCCCTGTTCCACGATGTCGCCGTGATCCATCACAAGGATCAGGTCGGCATTCCGTATGGTCGAGAGCCGGTGTGCGATGATGAAGCTCGTCCTGTCTTCAGTCAGAGCATCCATCGCCTTTTGTATTTCCTCTTCTGTGCGTGTATCTACTGATGATGTCGCTTCATCGAGTATCAAAAGTCTCTTGTCTGCCAGTACGGCACGCGCTATCGTAAGGAGCTGCCTCTGCCCCTCGGAAATATTGGTTGCGTCCTCATTGAGCATCATTTTGTATCCGCCAGGCAGCGCCTTTATGAAGTGATGCGCCTTGGCCGTCTTTGCAGCCCTGATGATCTCCTCGTTCGTAGCGCCTTCCCTGCCGTAAGCTATGTTCTCCCTGATGGTGCCGCTGAACAGCCATGTATCCTGGAGCACCATCGCGAAGTTGTCACGAAGCTCCTTCCGGGTGAATTCCCTGATGTCACGGCCGTCAATAAGTATGGCTCCTCCGTCTACATCATAGAACCTCATAAGTAATTTTACCATAGTTGTCTTGCCTGCGCCCGTAGGACCTACGATTGCGATCTTCTGACCCGGCTCAACTTTTGCGCTGAAGTCCCTTATCACCGGATGATCTTTCTTATATCCGAATCTCACGTGCCTGAATTCGACAGCGCCTTTTATCTCACCCATCTCTTCGTCTGCCCCCGGAGCATCGAGTTCTTCATCCTCGTTCAGGAACTCGAAGACTCTTTCCGCAGCAGCTGCCATGGACTGCACCTGGTTCATTATCTGCGCGATGTCCTGTATAGGCTGGCCGATGTTTTTGACATACTGCACAAACGCCTGTATGTCGCCTACCCCTATCGCGCCTCTTACGCAGAAGACTCCTCCTGCGACTACGACCGCAGCATATCCGAGGTTGCTCACTATCCTCATCAGCGGTCTCATCATTCCGGAAAGGAACTGCGATTTCCATGCGGATTCATACAGCTTTTCGTTTGACCTGTTGAATTCCTCAGTGACCGCAGCCTCCCTGTTGAAGGCCTTTACGACCAGATGGCCCGAGAAGGTCTCCTCGACCTGTCCGTCTATGATGCCCAGGTATTTCTGCTGTGCAGCGAAATGCTTCTGGGATATCTTTATGAGCATTCCCATCACGAGAGCGGAAAGCGGTATTACCATGAGGGCGATCAGAGTCATGGTGACGTTTATGGTAAGCATCACTATTATGATCCCCAGCATGCTTATTATAGCCCAGATGAAGTTCGAAATGCTCTGACTTAGTGACTGCCCAAGCGTATCCACGTCGTTGGTGATCCTTGAGAGTATCTCACCGGTCTGCACGCGCTCGAAATATCCGATAGGCATGCGGTTTATCTTTTCAGAGATGTCGCGCCTCATCCTGTAGACGATCTTCTGCGTTATGTTCGTCATTATGAGGGCCTGTATGTACTGGGCGATCGCGCCTATGAAGTAAAGCGCCATGGTCAGGAGCAGGACCCGGGCAACGGCATCGAAATCAATGCCTCCGGTGCCGTGGATCTTGTTCATTACACCCTCTGCGAGCAGCGTTGTCGCCCGTCCCATAACCTTAGGGCCGACGGTCTCAAAAACCGTAGCGATCGCAGACACCACAATAACTACCGCCACTGCAAATTTATACCCGCCCATGTATCTGAGCGTGTCACCTACAGCCTTGCGGAAATCCTTAGGCTTTTCACCCGGTGCAAGTATGCTGCTCGGTCCGCCTCCGCGCCTTCTCTGACGCTTTCCGTCGCCTTGCCCGGTCTGAGGCTCTCCGGCTTCCTGACCGGCCTGCTCCGCATATTCTGTTTTCGGCTTCTGTTCTTCGCTCATCCGTTATGCGAGCGCTGCCTCCGACAGCTGGGATAACGCCGTATCCCTGTATATTTCACAGGTCTCCATAAGCTGCTTATGAGTACCCTTGCCTACTATCCTTCCTTCATCGAGCACGATTATCTGCTCCGCATGGAGTATCGTGCCCACTCTCTGCGCCACTATGATGCGTGTGCTGTCAGTAATGTGCTCAGCCAGTGCTTTTCTGAGAGTCACGTCTGTTTTCATGTCAAGGGCCGAGAACGAGTCATCAAAGAGCATTATCGCAGGTTTTTTGACTACTGCCCTTGCAATGGCAAGCCTCTGCTTCTGACCGCCGGATACATTGGCGCCGCCCTGCGACACTTCTCTGTCGAATCCCTCAGGTCTTTCATCTATGAACTCGGTCGCCTGAGCTATCTCAGCAGCCAGTCTTACTTCTTCATCGCTTGCGTTCTCATCGCCCCAGCGGATATTCTCAGCAACAGTGCCCGAGAAAAGGATGCCCTTCTGAGGCACGTATCCGACGGCATCTCTCAGCGACTCAAGCCGGATATCCCTTACATCGACGCCGCCTACAGTGACCCGTCCCTCAGTTACATCGAAAAACCTCGGTATCAGGTTTATAAGAGTAGTTTTTCCGCAGCCTGTCGCGCCGATGATAGCGGTCGTCTCACCCGGTCTTGCGGTGAAATCAATATCAGTCAGAACATCTTCCTCTGCATCCGGATACCTGAAGGTAACATGCTCAAACCTGATCTCTGCGCCTTTCCTGTGGCCGCGCTCTCCTTCAGCTGTCAGGCTGACAGCGTCCTCCTTATTTTTGATGGAGGTTTCCGTGTTCAGGACTTCATAGATCCTGTCCGCCGCTATTCCCGCTCTTGGAATGAATATGGCCATGCTGGCGATCATAAGGAATGAGAACACTATCTCCATAGCATATGCGATGAACGCTGTCATCGTTCCCACCTGAAGACCTCCTGCGTCGATGCGGCCTGCCGAGACCCAGGTGATCCATATCGACAGCCCGTACATGATGATCATCAGTATAGGTGTGATCGAGATCATGGCCCTGTTCACGAAGAGCTGGTTTCTGTAAAGATCAGTATTGGCCTTGTCGAAGCGCTCCTCTTCGGTATCTTCACGTCCGAACGCGCGGATGACCTGTATTCCCGTGAGTATCTCCCTCGATACTGCATTCAGCGCATCGATGAGGGACTGCATTATCCTGAACTTCGGCATCGCTATCACGAACATTGCTCCGGCCATGAGCAATATGGCTATGACACCGGTCACTATCACGAAATTCATGTGCGCATGCGTCTGGTATACCTTAATGATCGACCATGTGCATATGCATGGCGCAAAAAGCATCATGCGAAGCATCATCGTTGATGTCATCTGCACCTGCTGTATATCGTTGGTGGCGCGGGTGATCAGTGATGATGTCCTGAATTCTGTCATCTCTGCATTTGAGAAAGACATGACATTAGTGAACAGCCGCGATCTGAGGTCACGCCCTATGCTGGCTCCTACTCTGGCTGCCAGCAGAGATATCAAGGTGGTGAATATCATTACTGATACTGACATGAGCAGCATGAGGCCGCCGCATCTGAACATGAAGGAATTCTGAATGGACAGGATATCGAGTCCCGCTTCCTTATCACAGTCGCCGGCATAGGCTATTCCCATCGCGAGCATGTTGCTGTTGATCTCGCGGCTTCTTCCGCTGATAACCGAGACATTTCCGCTGCCGCTTCCCGCAGCAGCCTCAGCATCCGACAGCGTCTCTCCGTTTTTTTCCGCATAGCGCTCTACCAGAGGAGTCAGAAGCGATCCGTCGAGCGAGTCAAGCTCCTCTTCCGACAGTTCCCTTCTGTAATACACCTCATCAGCATCTGCGGCGGAAATACCGAACGCATCATGCCACAGAGCGCTCTGATCATCCGTCATCCGGGCTTCAGCAGCATTGAACTCCCTGCCGGTTATCGCTTCAGGCACTATGTGCTCTATTCCTCTGTTCTGGATGCCTGTATCGATAAGTGCCTGCGTATACTGAGGCAAATTCATCTCACAAAAAGCCTGTCCTGCCATAAGAAGCAGAACAAGCAATGCAGTCCATTTATAAGGTATCAGTGTTCTGAAGAGATTCTTCATTTATCAGTCGTACTTTACAGTCCTTGTTTCATCTATGCTGCCTACGCACTCGAGAGCACGCTCTATATCTTCCAGGCAGGTGACCTCTATCACATTGTCGCGGTCGAGCTGTCTGCAGAATCCCTGATCAAGCATGTCGTCGAGGAATCTGAAAAAACGGTCGTAATATCCGTTCACATTGTAGATCATCACCGGCTTGTTTACCTTGCCGAGGAGTCCGAGACGTTTATATGTCATGACCTCGGTGATCTCATCGAGAGTACCCATTCCTCCCGGCAGAGCAATGAATGCATCTCCGTTGTCGATCATCCAGTTCCTTCTTGTTGACATGTCATCTGAGATCACGACTTCTGTCAGGTCGTCGCGCGTCTCCTCAGCCAGAATAAAGAACTGCGGCGTGACTCCTATAGCCTCGCCGCCGCCTTCGATCAGAGCATCCGAAACAGCACCCATCATCCCGGAGTTTCCTGCTCCGTAGACGAGTGTGTGGCCCTTTGATGCCATCCACGCGCCAAGTTCCCTTGCGCGTGCGATGTATTCAGGATCCATTCCTTCCGCTGCTCCGCAATATACTGTTATATTCATTTACATTACCGATCTTGCCTGCATATCCTTCAGCACTGTATCTTCTGCGTTTTCCTTGTCCCACTCAGGGTCATAGAAAAGATTGAGCCTGAGCTTGTTGGATATCTCCCTCAGGAGCTTGCATCCGGCGATGCTGTTTCCCTGAGCATCGAGCGCAGGTCCGAATACTCCGATGCCTGCACGCTTATCAGAGACTGACAGCAGTCCGCCGCCGACTCCCGACTTTGTAGGTATGCCCACCTTGATGGCAAATGTGCCAGAGCCGTCATACATGCCGCATGTCAGCATCAGAGTCTTGGCGATACGGGCCGTGCGTGACGACATATATCTTTTTCCGTCTATGCTGCATACACCGTCATTGGCAAGTTTCTTTCCGAGATTTGCCAGCGATTCGGCAGTGACATTCATGGAGCACATCTTTGTATAAAACCTGAGAGTGTCCTCTACATCGGTCGTTATTATGCCCTTGCTTTCGAGAAGATATGCTATGGAGCGGTTACGTGAGCAGGTCTTCATCTCTGAATCGAAAACAGCCTCGTTCAGCTCTATGCCCATGTCCGAGCATACGTTTCTCGTATACCTGAGCATATCCTGGAACGATACCTCCGGCAGCAGGAGTCCGCATACAGCCAGGGCTCCGGAGTTGATCAGAGGATTGTACGGTTTCGAGTTACTGACATCGAGCTCCACAAGGGAGTCAAAAGCTTCTCCCGAAGGCTCCATTCCTACCTTTTTGAACACGGACTTGAGTCCGCATACTTCAAGAGCGACTATAAGCATGATCACCTTTGAAACAGACTGTATGGTGAATCTTGTATCATAATCACCGACGCAGATCTTTTCGCCCTTGAGAGGATAAAGACATATGCCGAGCTGATGCGGATCCATCTTTCCCAGCTCAGGGATGTATGTTGCCACAGCGCCTTTCGGGATCTCCTCCCTGGCAAGGTTCATCGCCCTTTCGATTATCTCCTCTGCCTTTTTCGTTTCTATCAGCTGATAGTGCTTGTCTATGACAGGCTCCATCGTGATCGTTTCTTTTGCAAGCAGTTTTTCGTTTGTGTTATCAGCCATTTTTGACCTCCATGTTACAGCTGCCGCGCCTTACGTGCAGAGCGGTCAGCAATGCTTTATGCGATCAGATTATAGTTAATTAATTGTACATCAAAACGGCATTTTATAAAAGATACGCAGGTATTAATCCCCGGCACGGGGTTAACTTTATGTGACTCATTTGTTACAATGCATATTAATCAGAGATTCACAGAACCGGGAGGCTGAAATGTCAGATAATCACGAACACGGTCATACTCACACTCACGAGCATTTTCATGAACACACACATATAGATGAGAATGGTCACGAATTCACTCATACACATGTCCACGGCGACGGAGCGCACCACCATGATCATGGTCACGTTCATTCGCCGGAGCACACAAAATCGGTGCTCAACAGGATGAGCCGCATCATCGGACACATGGAATCCACCAAGCGTATGGTCGAGGACGGCCGCGACTGTTCTGAAGTGCTTATACAGCTTTCGGCGATCGAATCAGCCATTAAATCCGTCAGCCGTGTGATCCTTAAGGAGCACATGTCCACATGCATCATCGACGCCGTCAGGAAGGACGACCTGGACACCATCGAAGAACTTAACAAGGCTATCGACAAGTTCATCAGATAAAAAATCTGTACACAGAAGAACGGAACATCATCGCTGATGCTCCGTTCTTTTTTCTTTTTGTGTTTTGTTTTATTTGTATGCTGCTGCGAGCTCCTCAGCGAGCGCTTCGAGCTGTGCCCTGCTGTCATCATTGAGAGCAGATACGATCTTTACGTCGTTTTCGCAATAAGTCATGTTTTTGCAGCCCTCGAGCATGCCTTTCATGACCTTTGCGGCCTGAGGTGCCCATGATCCGTTCTCGATGAACGCTAGTCTCTTGTTCTGGTAGTTGCGCTCAACCAGCGAATCAATGAATTCTCTCATGAACGGGAAGATGCCGTTATTGAAAGTCGTGGTAGCGAAAACTACCGTGTCATATCTGAACGCATCCTCAACTGCTTCAGCGATATCATCCCTGGCGAGGTCAGTGACTTCAACTTCAGGTACTCCCTTTGCTTCAAGCTTCTCTGCAAGGAGTTCGACAGCCTTCTTTGTATTGCCGTATACTGAAGTGTACGCAATAACTACGCCCTTTGACTCTGATTCATACTTTGACCATGTGTCATAGAGGCCGAGATAGTAACCGAGGTCTGAAACAAGGACCGGACCGTGGAGCGCGCAAATAGTCTCTATATCGAGCTTTGCTGCCTTTTTCAGTACTGCCTGCACCTGCGGACCGTACTTTCCTACGATACCGAAATAATAGCGCCTTGCCTCGCAAGCCCAGTCGTCATCTTCTTCACTGGTCTCTCCGATCTCGTCGAGCGCTCCGAATCTTCCGAAAGCATCAGCCGAGAACAGAACTTTGTCCGTTGCGTCATATGTCATTATGACCTCCGGCCAGTGTACCATAGGAGCGGTGATGAAGCTCAGTGCACGGCCTCCGAGATCGAGCGTGTCGCCTTCCTTTACGACAACTCTTCTGTCAGCGAAGTCTTCGCCTTCAAAGAAGTTTGCCATCATAGTAAATGCCTTCTGCGAAGAAACTATCTTTGCATAAGGGAATGCTTCCATGAATCCCATTATCGATCCGGAATGATCAGGCTCCATGTGCTGGATGACCAGGTAGTCTGGAGCGTCTGCTGCTTCCTTTACCTTGCCGATCCACTCATCTGCAAAATGAGCGTCAACGGAATCCATGACAGCAGTCTTTTCACCTTTTACTACATACGAGTTGTATGCCATACCTTCAGGTACGATGTAGTGGCCCTCAAACAGATCGATGTCATGATCGTTGACACCAACATACAGGATATCATTTGAAATCTTCATTCTTTGTTTTCTCCTTGGTTTAATTATTCAGCTTTCCAGAGCGAATGCAGGTTGCAGTATGCATATACCGCCTCAACCTCATCTCCTTCGCAGATCCTGAAGCATGCAGCCGGTGCTTCACCCGGGTTGAGAGCTTTCCTCTGGTTGCCCTGCTTTGTCTTCAGAGCGATCCATTCGATGTAATGTTCAGGGATCATCGGATGCTCTGCAGCTCCTACCTTTACCTCAACAACATCTCCCTTAACTTCAAATACAGGCACGTGCTTTTCAACAGCAGCATCTGTTGTTCCGGCCACGATCTCTTTCATAGGCTCTCCGCAGCAGATGACAGGAACGCCTGTCTTCTTTACGATCGCTACGATTTGTCCGCAATGTGCGCACTGATAGAATTTCATTTCCATAATTATCCTCCCGGTATAAATAACCCTTTAGTCCATCCTGATAATTTTAGCATAGCACGGCAGAACGGGCAATTAAAGGACAAGCTTTTTTATTGACGTCTGTCGCTTTAGCGTGGTAAATTAGTGTATCAAATCGAAGCGTAAACGGAGACTGTAAACACAGACGGAGGACTTAAGAATGAAGACTTTACCTTTCAGAATTTAGGTTATGGACGGCAAGGGAGAGCCTATGTTCATAGATTTCAGAAGAGCCACTGTAGATGACCTTGACAAGGTAATTGCTCTTCAGAACGAGATCGTAGAGGCGCTGCCGGATAAAGATCTGTATGCGACTTTCACCAGAGAGGAATCACTGGGCCAGCTTGAGCACGATATCTGCATGATGGCAGAGTGCGACGGTGAAGTCGCAGGATATTCCGTCATGATCCCGAACGACCCTGACAGCCCGGAAAATTACGGCAAATACTTCAACTATGACAGGGAGCAGCTTGCAAAGACCGTATCCATGGATCTTACAATGGTGGCTCCTAAATACAGAGGCCGCGGCATACAGCGCATTTTCAACAAGCTGCGTCTCGGCATGGCCGCAGAGATGGGAGCTACTGAAGCACTGACTACCATCTCTCCTGACAACCCATACAGCTACAGGAATTTCCTGGTACTGAACTTCGATATAGTCGATGAAAGAGAGCTGTATGGCGGAAAGCGCCGCTACATACTGCGCAAGGAATTCTGACACGATAAAAGCGGTTCAGCCGAACCGCTTTTTTGCTGCTTATTTTACTGCTGCCAGGAAGCAGACTTTGCCCTCTCCGTTAAGAGCACCGACTTCCATGAGTCCTTCCTCTGATGGGCGCCTGACGAATCTGATCGTTTCACCCTCGTAGCATTGCAGAAGAAACTGCATGTCCAGCTCTTTTATATCCATTTCTGCGAGCTGAGCACAGCTGAAGCATCCCAGCATGGCCCTCACGTAATTCACATTATTCATGTGGCCGCCCCTGTCTATGTCTACGGACCTTATACGGTATTCTCCTATAAACTCAGCGCCTTCAAAATTCTTTCCCATTCTGGTGAATGGCATATCGTCTGGCGGCGCGATGCTGAAATCCGAATCCGGATAGAATTCCGCCATGTGGCCCGGCCTGAAATTGTCTCTTCTGAGCGCCGCCCAAATGCTTCTGACATAGGCAAGCTGCTCGCCGCCTTTGCTGAGCGCCCAGTCTCTTTCACAGCTGACCCTCTCCGCAGGCTGGATCCAGGTAGCAGCGTCAAGCATCTCCTGCACCTGCGGCCGCCTGCTGATCCTGAGCCTTAGCTTTGAAACTATCCAGAACAGACCATGCTCTTCGAGTTCAAGCGCTCCTATGCCGACCGATTCCGCGTGTATGCCTGCTATATCCTGAAACATGTCAAGGATGGCCGGTATGCTCATGGGAGAATTCTCATCGCACATGCTCGGCATCGCCCTCATGGGTACCGTGAGGCTGCAGTTCACCTTACTCATAAAGTGTGCTCCCATGTACTTCTGTCAATGAAATACTTCACTGCGCCTACCATGCCTGCGTTGTTCCCAAGCTCTGCAGATTTGACCTGCAGACCTGCTGCCATGTCCGGAGTGACAGTTTTAAGCGTCTTGGCACGCACAGGTTTTATGAGAAACTCCTCCTGCGCCGAAACTCCTCCGCCTATCAGCACGACTTCAGGGTCGAAAACATGTACCAGTCCGGTTATTCCGGCTGTTACCTCATCCGTCCAGCCATCAAGGATATTTAATGCGTCTTCATCTCCGGATGCAGCCGCTTCGAATATCTCTTTTCCGTTCGTCCAGTCTTTTCCGGACGCCTTAGCCCTTCTGACCAGAGCTCCGGTCGACGCAAAAGTCTCATAGTGCGAGCTCCACTTGTCTCCGCCTTTAAGAAGCAGATCTGCGTGAGTAGGAAAATGTCCGATCTCTCCCCCGAATCCGTGAGCGCCTTCAATAAGACGGCCGCCCGAAACAATGCCGCCGCCTACGCCTGTTCCCAGCACAACGCAGATAACATCGCGGACTCCCTTTGCAGCGCCTATCCACGCCTCCGCAAGAGCTACACAGTTGCCGTCATTGGCTATTGTTGCCCTGATGCCGTATCTTTCTGAAAGAGGTCCGGTTACAGGAGTGAATGACCAATCAGGGATGTTGCCGCCGTTTTCAGCAACGCATCCCTTAGTTGTATCGATGCATCCTGCTGCTGATACGCCGATGCCTTCAAAATCGGATGCCTCAAAGCCGGCTTCCGCAAGAAGCGCGTCGATCCCGCGCATAAGCGTTTCCATGACAGTCTCGCTGCCGCTTCTGTTGATCGGCACCTCGCGCCGCATGCTTACATTGCCGGCATCATCTACGATGCCTAGCTTTATGAAGGTGCCGCCTATATCTACTCCCAGATACTTTTTTCCCATTGGTGCTCCTTTATATGATTTCCAGCATTTCGATGGTAAAATTAAGAGCTTTGCCCGCCATCTCGTGGTTGCAGTCAAACGTGATGCTCTCCTCGTCCTGAGCTGTAACAAGCGCATCAAACGGCCTTCCCAGCTCGTCCTGAAGCATTACCTTATCACCGGTCTCGATCCCGTCAAGGCCCTGTATCGAGGCCTTCGGCACAGTAATTACCATATTAGGATTCGGCATTCCATATGCCTCTTCAGGCTCCAGATGAACATCTATGATGTCTCCGACAGACATCTCTGCTACAGCTTTGTCAAATCCTCTGATCATGTCGCCGGCTCCGCAGACAAACTCAAGCGGCATGCCGCGGTCATACGATGCATCAAACTGAGTCCCGTCGTCAAAAGTACCCTTATAGTGGACCTTGACTCTTTTTCCGACATTCGTGCCTTCGAAGAAGTAGAACGGCTCAAACTGCCCGCCTCCTCCGCAGCCTGCGCATCCGGCACAGTCCTGAGGGCTGCATCCCTCTTCGCCGTGAGCATGTCCGTGATCGTGTTCATGACCATGCTCATGATTGTGGTGATCGCAGTTGACACCTGTGTTGACGAGCTCGCCTGCAAGGTATGCCGCGACCGCCTCGTCAGTGTTTCCTTCTGCTCCGGCGCAGACCTCGATGCCCGCTTCAGCAAGAGCATCCTGAGCGCCCTGGCCCATTCCGCCGCAGATCAGCACATCGATAGAGCTATCCTTCAGAAGCCAGGCCAGCGCCTCGTGCCCTACTCCGTTGGAATTCATCACTTCTGATGAAACTACCATTCCGTCTTCCACTTCGTATATTTTGAAATTCTCTGTTCTTCCGAAATGCTGAAACACATTTCCGTTGTCATAAGTGACAGCTATCTTCATATAAAAATCCTCCAATTGTTTTTTAGAATCCGAGATTGTCATCTACGAGTATCACGAATATTCTGTCATCGTGTCTTGAGTATCTCGTTATCAGGAACTGACAGCATATCGTGTCAGGCGACTTGCAGTCCATGCAGGAGCCGGTCTTGCAGCAAGGTGTATCAAGGCCGAACCTCTGAGCATTGACCGGAGCTGCGGTATTGCGCGCCCTCTTTATTGCGCTGTCGACATCCTTGCAGACTTTATTCATGCCCACAATGAATATGACTTTTCTCGGTCCGTAAGCAATGGCTGATACCCTGTTGGCATTGCCGTCGATATTGATAAGGACTCCGTCTTCTGTCATTGCATTGCAGCTCGCCAGAAATACATCCACATCGTATGCAGCAAGAGCAGCTACACGCTTATTGTCCGCCAGGTCTCTGTCAATGAATTTGTAGTCGCCGACCTTCAGCGTATCAACAAGTCCGATCTCTCTGGCGCTTACACATCCACCCATCGTGACTGAGCTCCCCTCCGGGATGAGTCCGAGCGCGATCTGCAGGGCTTCTCCCCTGCTGTGCGCATAGAACCCTTTCATATTCCTGGATCCAAGCCCTTTTATTATTTTCTGCGAAAGCAGATCATTCCTCTTTGTGATCATCTCGTCCATTTCAGTCCTCCCCTGTTCCGTATCAGGCGACGGGTCAAATCACGCTTTTGCGGGTCTCAACATCGACCCTTATGGCATCACCTGTGTGTGCTGCCGCGCGTCCTTCCTTGCTCGTTTCCTCATTCAGACAAGGATCCGCTTCGATCTTTTTCACCGGCTTAGCTGACTTGTCGACAGGTGTCGAGTCACCTATTCCAAGGGATTCAGAAACCACTCCGAGTGTCGAAACCACCTTGCTGATATCCGTAGGCATGTATATCTTTGTAGCCCTGCCGTCTGCAACATCTCTCAGTGCTTCAAGGCCCTTGAGTCTGAGAACGCTTTCATCGATATGGGCTTCTCTGAGCTTTTCGAGACCCTGTGCCTGTGCTTCATATACCAGTCTGATGGATTCGGCTTCACCCTGAGCAAGTGCGATCTTTGCTTCCTTTTCAGCTTCTGCCGCAAGGACTTTCGCCCTCTTGTCTCCCTCTGCCCTGGATACTACGGACTCCTGATGAGCCTGAGCTTCGAGTACAGTCTGACGTCTTTCACGCTCAGCTCTCATCTGCTTTGTCATGACGTCCTCGATAGCCGGAGGCGGATCGATGTTTTTCAGCTCTACTCTGTTGACCTTGATCCCCCACGGATCCGTTGCTTCGTCAAGGATCGCTTCCATCTGGCTGTTGATGGACTCTCTCGATGAAAGAGTGGTATCGAGTTCCATTCCGCCGATGATGCTTCTCAGCGTAGTTGCTGAAAGATTCTGGAGTCCTGCGATAGGGTTTTCTACGCCGTATGTATACTTCTGAGGATCAAAGACCTTTGAAAACACTACCGAATCCACTTTTACCGATACGTTGTCCTTAGTGATCACCGGCTGAGGCGGAAAGTCAAAGACCTGCTCCTTCAGGGAGATCTTATTAACAATATTGTCAATTATAGGGATCTTCACATGAAGACCCGCATACCAGACAGCTTTAAACTTTCCGAGCCTTTCTATGATATACGCATGCTCCTGCGGCACGATCCTTATATTTGCCACTATAGCCCATAAAACCAGTACCGCAACCGCCAGATACCACATTCCGTTCATTATCGAAGCAACCATTCCGGCTATTGCCAGGATGCCGATAAAAAATGATGACGCCGCAGAAGAATTTACAGCAGGACTTGCCGCGACCGGTCTGCTGATATTTCTAGGTACATTGCTCATACTCTTTATGCCTCCTTTGTCGTTAATATAACGATATTATATCACTATTCAGATAATAACTCATTACTGCCATATTCCTCTGAGAGATCCGGTTCACTCAGACCGCATTTTTCCGGTTCGCTCAAACCACATACCATTATATATTCTTCATCGTTTTCACTTATAGTTTTGAAGCCGGCCTGTTTATACATGCGGACCGCGTAGTTTTCTTTCTGGACCGCAAGCGATACGCTCTCATATCCTTTGCTCTTCAGCTTTTCGAGTAATGTCTGCAGAAGCTGTGTTCCTGTGCCAAGTCCTCTGTATCTCTTCAGAACAGATATCGCAAGTGACAGCGTGCGTTCGTCAACATGGCCATAATCATTCATGATGCGTACCCAGGCAGCTCCGGCAACAGTACCTTCATCCTCTGCGACCAGGCAGTAATCGTCTGACTTGCTGCCGAAGTCATCATAATACAGTGAAAGCTCGGGCAGCTCTATTATAGAGCGGTCCGGCGGCTCCACGCCTTCGGGAATAAAGATCGCTTCATAGGTGAAATCCTTCAGAAGCTCATATTCACCTGGTCTCAGTTCTCTGTAAATCATTTCCGTTTTTGTAAAGCTGCAGTTTACCGGGCCGGTACTTTGAACAGTCCATGCTGATTACAGTAATATAGGAAGCTCTTCGTTCTGCTTATTTTGAAACGCGCCTCTGCATTTCCCTCGGGATACAGCTTCCGGATCTCACTTCCATCATCCATCACAGCCATGATAAACGAAATAAAATGAGTTTTGCTCATTTCATGAGGGATCGTTACAAAGTACTCGTCTTCGACCTTCTCCAGCTGAAGATGATGAGCATCATCTTCCGGTTCCGCCTCCAGTGCCGGCAGAACAATCCCGCAGCAGCTGACCACGGCCTCTCCCGTGCTCTGGATAATGTTGCCGCATATCGGGCACACATGCAGCTTTACTCTCTGCATGTTAAACGACCTGTTTGTGTTTGCTACATCCTCACCGGAAAACAGCTCTATTATTGATACTCCCAGAGCCTCAGCCAGCGGTTCGATGAGGGAAATATCCGGATACCCCCTGCCGGTCTCCCATTTTGATATTGCTTTATCGCTTACGCTGATTTTTTCAGCCAGCTGATGCTGGGTCAGGCCCTTGCTTTCGCGCAGGCGTCTGATCATCGTTCCTGTCACATACTGATTCATAGGTATTACCTCCTTTTTGATTTCAGGATAATGTGTGAAAGCACGATGAACAACCTACGCTCAGTAGAGAACCTGGTCAGGTGCCGGCCCGAGTCATTCAGCATCAGACAGCTGCTTCTGTTTCTTCGTTGCAGGAAGCGCTTCTTTTATCCGGCAGCGATCATCTCAAGGAAGGCTTTTGCCTCAGCCATCCCGCCGCTGCTTTTGAAGCTTTCAGCTACCCTCGCTGCACCCTCCTTATACTGCGGTTCGTTAATGACCGTGGTCAACGCATCAAGAACATCCTCTTCGGATATCGATTTCAGCCTGACGCCTGCACCAAGCTCCTCAGTTCTTTTTGCCACGGCATCCTGTTCCGGAGTCTGCGGAAAAAGCACGAGCGGCACGCCATAGTACAGCCCTTCAGATGCGGAATTCATGCCGCAGTGAGTTATGAATGCATCGGCGATCGACAGCACTGCCATCTGATCAACTGACTCATGCACCTGGATGTTCTCCGGAAGATCATCGAAATGATCGGTATTTGTTCCCATTGATATGATCACCTGCCAGCCTGTAGGAGCAAGCGCATTGATGCAGTTGCGGTAAAACTGCCTGTTCTGATTTACGGTTCCCATCGAGATATAAACTGTCTTCTCCGCAGTCTTTTCTACGGGATCTGTGATTGGCCTTATGGACGGACCGATGAAGTGATACCTGTCAGAAAAGGTTTCGGAGCATGGCTGAAAGTACTTCGATGTATACACTATGGTATTAGTATCGTTGTCGTTCTGAACTATGTCGAGCAGGCTCTTCACCGGGTAGCCTTTTTCACGAAGGCGTTTCAGCTGCCTGTTGATGCGCGGCATTGCCCAGAGCATCCTTGCGATGTCCCAGGCGCTCTCCTGCATGTACTTTGCCGAATACCGGTTAAAAGCAAAAGTCGTGGTCGAGGAAACATACGGCAGGCCGTGTTTCATGGCTGCAAGTTTGCCCCAGAACGCTACAGAGTCAGACACCACCACATCCGGTCTTATCTCCCCTATAACACGTGCAGTCATCTCATCAAGCGCAAGGGTCGATGAAACAAGCAGCTCGGTCGCAAAGACTTTATCCTTGCCGACACGGTCAGCGTTGTCCTTATCTTCCATTTCAAAATCGAATCCGTCACAGCTAATGAAAGTTGCGCCGGCACTTTCTATCTTTTGCCGGAATTCTTCAAACGAGAAATACCAGACCTGATGTCCGGCTTCAGCAAGTGTCTTAACGAGTCCGAGCGTTGGGTTGGTATGTCCGTGCGCCGGAATACAGAACCATGCGATCTTCATTGAATGCTGTTCCTTTCCATATACGAATTTATCTTATAGGATCTGCTGTATTGCTGTACATTCTGACCTCGCAGTTCCCCTGAGAGAATCATACAAATTCTTCGTTACCCATATCTTCAAAATAACTTCGGATTATCCTGCAAACGCCGCCATGGGTAACAAGAAGAGCGTTTGCCCCGTCCAGTTCCTTTATCAGCGGAAAGACTCTGGCTGCCACATCAAAAAACGATTCTCCGCCGGGGTATCTG